>JBAZRS010000403.1:0-5486 GCA_041662825.1 Victivallales bacterium
GAACGGAACTGGGAGGACATGGAAGATTTACGCGGCAAGATTCTTGCTGTTCCCAGATACGGGCATGGAGACGCTTCCGCAGACTCCCTGGCAACCCGCTTCTCAAAGGAAATTTCGGCTTTCATCCGTTCGCTGCCCAACGAGCGGGGCGGACGCTTTCAGCCCGGCTATTTTTCATATTCTCTTTTCGTCGCAATGGGAAAACAGGTGCGCGCAACACCGGACGGACGCAGAACCGGAGAACCGCTTTCACAGGGGGTGGCGCCTGACCAGATATGCCCGGCGAACAGCATTACCGACACATTCCGCTCCATTACCGCCATCGATCTGGCTGATTTTCCCGGATCGGCGGTGCTTGACATCCAGCTTCCTGCCGGAAACGGAATTGATGCGCAACGCTTGTCCGGACTGACACGCACGTTCGCCTCCCTCGGCGGTTCCGTGGTCCAGTTCAACTGCGTCTCACCCGAAGTCCTCCGCGAAGCGCAGGCGCACCCGGAACGCCATTCAGGACTCACTGTCCGTATCTGCGGTCTTTCCGCCCGTTTCACCACACTCTCGCAGGAAGTTCAGAATGAACTCATCAACCGCGCCGTACATACGGCGTAAGAAAAACAACATATGGAAACTCACAATGAAAAATTCAGTCAGTTTACCCGTCATGTTCTGTTCCTCCCTGTTGACAACACTAATCCAAGTGGAAGCGTCGGCGGAAACGATTCCAATCTGGGAGAAAGGCGCACCCGGGGCGCTGGGTGAAACGGTTCGCGACATTCCGACACTCGTCATATACAAGGCGCCAGCCGATATTTCCACAGGGACGGCCATAATCCTCTGCCAAGGGGGGAGTTACAGCGGACATTATGAGGGGCAGGGGGAACCTTTCGCACGCTGGCTCAACCAACATGGCGCAAGCGTCTTCCTTTTAAAATACAGGCTCGGTTCGGCCGGTTACCGCTATCCAACCCAGTTAAGCGACCTAAGCCGGACGGTCAGACTTGTAAGAAGCCGGGCCGAGGAATGGCGAATCAAGCCCAACCGAGTCGGTGTCATGGGCTTTTCGGCCGGAGGACATCTTGTTTCAAGCTTATGCGTCAGTTTCGATGCGGGCGATTCTGCGTCACAAGACCCGGTAGAACGGCAAAGCTGCCGTCCCGACTTCGCGATTCTCTGCTATCCGGTCATCAGCATGTTGAGCAAGCCGCACAATGAGTCGCGCCGCAACCTCCTGGGCGACAAACCGTCGGAAGACAGCCTGCATAAGGCGTCCAGCGAATTGAATGTCCGCGCCGATACTCCACCGTGCTTCATCTGGCACACTGTTGAGGACACCCTGGTGCCGCCCGACCACAGCCTCCTTTTCGCCGCCGCTCTCCTGAAGGCGAAAGTCCCCTGCGAAATTCACCTGTATGAAAAAGGCCCTCACGGCACCGGCCTTATGGGAACCAAGCATCCCTGGATGGACGATCTTCTCTTCTGGATGCGGCAAAGGGACGGACTGCTTAAGTAACGCCTCCATCATGCTATGATATTCTGCAGTTGTTTGCGAGAAAAAAACAAGGGTGAAATTGCAACTAACGATAAATCCGAGCAATACGTCAGTTTTATTTTATTAGTCTATTAAACGTTAAATCTTGTGTTTTCAACGCAAGATTTATTCCTGCGCGAAGCGCATTCCTTATTTTCCTTATTTGGTTCCAGCTCTGCCGGGTTAGGTAGGGACGCCTTGCCGAGGCGTCCACCTAGGAAACGGACAGTTCGGCGAACTGTCCCTACCTATGAATAATTGTCCTTGCAGTAAAACTCCTATATTACACACGGCGCGAATGTCGCTAACTTGGGGTTTTCCGCTTAAGTAACTCGGGTCTATCTGACCCGAGAGACGCGGGTCAGATAGACCCGCGCTACTTTTAACTGGTCCTTAACTTATCGACATTCACACATTACTCAGTAATGCCTCATTTTGAGGCTCCTCCTGAGGGGCGTGTTTACTGACGCATTACGTCGCAACCATATTTTCAGGCAAAACGTTTCGCTTTTCCGCCCCCGAAAGTACATACAAGCTCATTATTTGTCAATCAATATCACGACAATACTTCCATGTTTCCAATTCTGCTTGAATTTCACTGCCGTCCCATGGATGATTGGATTGCTGGATGGTTGCTTATCAAAGACATAAAAGTGAAACAATCCTTTAAATAAATCCGAAATGCCTTTTTAATATTTGCCTAAAAGAGAGCATTCTTTGTTTTTATTTGAGTTCAACCCCAGGCATCCATTCATCCAACAATCCAGCCATCCGTCATCCTGCGGGATGACTGTGATTGCATTGGTGTTCTGGGCTTACCGGATTGCCTCTGCAAAAAAAATTAGGCAGTACTGCCGGGAAAACAGACAGTACTGCCGTTTGTAACAGTTAAGTTGAAAATCAGTTACCGTAAATCCTTACGTTGTTAAGATGAAGGGCGCCGTCTTCACTGCGGGGCACTTCAAACTTGATGTATTGCGTCTTTTCCGGGGCTTTTAATTCAATGTTCCATTCAGGCTGAACATCAGTTGCCTTCCAGATTTCCTTCCATGTTTTCTGGTCGTTTGAAACTGATATGGTCAAACCTTTCACTCTCTCCTGAGCAACATCGACACGGTTCTGAATGTAGATTTTCTTTATTTCGGCAGGAGCTTTAAGCGTAACAATAAACCACGGCTCCTTGTTGTCCGTATGAAAGGCGAAAGAATCCTTATATTCTCCGGTGCGATCACCTTTCTTGAGGAGGAACGCCTTGTCGACATTCCAGGCGTCAGCGGCATTTGAACCGAACTTGACGGCTGCGTCAACTCCGAGATCCTTGAGACCGGTCGGCGGAGCAGAGGGAACTTCGGCTGAAGCGCAAAAACCCAATCCCATCATTAAGAATGAACCCAACAACAACGATTTCATCATTTTCATTTAGACCCCCAAACAATTAATATTTCCTTTGTTTTTAAAACCGAAAAGCGATGCCGGACACTATAATTCCACACACCTCCTGCCAATAAGAATTAAAGAGTTTACAAGTATTGCTTAAAGATAATCGGGATGAACTGGGAAATCAAGAAAAAAGCTGAAGACGATGAATGGGTGGGAAGATTGGCAACAACACTGGCAATTTAACAAATCATGCTTATAATGTTAACTCGAAGACGGCATGCGGCAAGAGCCGCAGCTTTTAGTAACACAGGCTTCAGCCTGTAGTTTAATTAATCTGAAAACGCAAGGGAAATTGCAGGCTAAAGCCCGCATTACTTTACATGGCAACTTTGAAATTCCTATACGTTGAATTAGGCGGCCAGAGGCCGCAATTCTTACGGAACGCCGCCACCTTGGCGGCTCTTAAGATTCCGGCTTCCGCCGTCACGGGGATGCTTCCTTCTTCGACGATGAACGTTTTCTCCTTCTTCACTAAGCTTTGTCGCGAACTTCGTCGATTCTCTCTCCCCTTTTTGCATTCTTCTCCGACAAAGCTCAGGACAAAGCTCGCGACAAAGTTTAACTATTGCGAAGGGGAAGGCGGATTCTTTTGATTAGGCGGGCAGGAGACGCCTGTACCACATTCCAGAAGAAAAGACACAGACAGGAATGTCTGTGCTACTTTCCGGCAAGACTGAAATGGACTTAACCGGCTACGCCGGGATTTTTATGATGCGCAGCATCTTTCGGAGTGCGGCGTGTAAGCGCCGCTTTAAGACAATCCAAAAGCGCAGCTGACACTGCGCACTCCAAAAGATTGCTACGCAATCATAAGCGGTAAAAATACAATTTCCTATACGATTGAATTAGGCGGCTGGAGCCGCAACTTTTTTGGAACGCCACCATCTTGGTGGCTCTTAAGATGCCGGCAGGTTGCCGGCGTTCCGTTTTTGAATTCCTATACCTTAAAATAACATGAAGGGGAAAATATGAATGTAAAAAGAAGGCTTATTGCATCTCCCGGCGCTATTCTCCTGGGCTCGTGCCTTGCAGCGGGACTGCTCGTCCAGCCGGCTTGCCGCGCCGATTCCATGATTCTGCTCAAACCGACCGGCGCATGGAGTGTAACAGGCAAGGACGATGTCCAGCAATTGAAACGCCTCGCATCCGGTGTCGGCTGGGAATTTGAACCGAATGCGGATACGTCTGCCGGTCTCAAGAAGATCGGAATCAAAACCATCCGCTGTATCAACGTGGATCCCCTGCCCGGCAAATTCAGCAAGGAGGGCAATTTCATAGTCGACAAACCTGACCGCCTCCTGGCGCATCTGGACACCTGCCGAAAAATCGGAGCCAATCCCCACATTATCATAGCAACCGGACTCCTACCTGAATTACGCATCACCGCCCAGGACATACCCGAGGCGCAGCGGGGACTTTTCGGGAATCAGGCCGCGCAGACTGTTTTCGGTCCGCGAGACTGGGAGAAATTCCGTCTCTACTGCGAAGCTTATTTCAAATACGTGCTGATCGACCAGAAGTTTCCCGAAGCCCGTTTCGAAGTGGCCAATGAACCTGACCTAGGTGCGTTCCTCCACCCCCTCCCCCCCAAGCCGGCCAACGGTTCGCGCGCTTCATACGAGGCGTATTTCAATCTCTATAAGAATGTCGCCCTCGCAGCAGTGCAATTTGAAAAAACCAATCCCGGAATGCACGCGAAGCTGGGGGGGCCTGCGATAGCCTGGGCATACACGTTCAAGTTCGGGGACTTCAACTGGGCGGAGCGCTTCCTGCGCGATTGCGGCGAACAGAAGCTGAAGCTCGATTTCATGGGAGTGCACTATTATGGCAATATCAGTTCGCTGGACGGAGAGTACTCAGCCACTTATCCTTCGTTTACTGAAATGTTGAAATTTACGAAAGCCGCCCGCGACAGGTACTGTCCCGGCCTTCCGATCTGGATTACTGAATGGGGTGCAAGCTACCAGACCAACAACAGCCCCTCCTCCGCAATCAACGGCAATCACATCGGCGCCGCATGGTCGGCGGCATACCTCGACACCATGCTCCAAAGCGGTGTAGACGGGGCCCTGTATCTCGTCACCACAGATCTGCGCCAGAAGAACAAGGACGGAAAATTTGAAAATGTATGGGGGTGGCCGAGCCTCTTCGTGAATCCGAACGCTTTTGGCAAAACTTATCCGAAGGCTCCATATCATGTGTTCGACATGGTTTCACGCCTGGAGGGAACGCGTGTGGAAGCCACCCGAGGTGGCAAATACGTCAACTGTTTCGCCTCCGCCGACAAGGGGAATAAGAGTGTCACGGTCATGGTGTGGAATTACGGGTGTCAAATCCCAGAGACAAAACTGCCGGTGGAAAACGCCGTTCACGAAGCGGTAACACTGCGCATACGCGAAGCCGAGGCCTTCTTCGGGACACGCGCAGTCCGCATGAAGCGCTGGCTCGTGAGCGAGACCGTGAGCAATGCGTACCAAATCTTCCAGAAGGAAGGCAAAATCGACTCGCGCTCCGAACT
>JBAZRS010000404.1:0-5453 GCA_041662825.1 Victivallales bacterium
CTGTTTTTTTTCAGCAACGATTCAAGCTTTGTGATCCATGGAGGCGCATATGCCCCATGTACTATGGATGTTTTTACAGTTCTGAAAAAAAACGGGAACAACAGCCTCAGCCAGTGCGCCTTGGAAACCCCGATCATGGCTTCCGGCGAAGTCTTCCTTATGCAGTTCAGCAGATTTTTTAGTCCCATGCCGGGATCTATTAGGACGGGGACTGCGCCGATCTTGAAGACTGCGAAAACTGCGGCAATGAAATCGGGTCCGGGGCGGAGCATCATCAGGACCTTTGTCCCTTTGGCGATTCCGGCTCTGCGAAATCCGCAGGCGTAGGCGTCGGTCATGTCTTTCAACTGTCCGAAAGTCACACTGCGGTCCTCGGACTGGGATATGACTGCGGTCCTGTCAGGCGAGCTAGCGGAGCTTTCCTCAAAATATTCGGCGATGTTTGTTTTCATTTCTTATCAAACGCCTGGATCATTATAATCTGGTTGTGTCCGCAGTTCGGGCATAGCCAGTCCCTAATATAAGTGTTGTCCGGATTAGGAGTGAGGATGGTTTTTTCAACGTTCTGGAAACCGCACACGGCGCATCTGGTCATGTAAGTGGTTTTCTTTACATTTGCCCTGACTATTCCGGTGCCGGTGGCCTTCAGTTGCAACTGTTCGACGGTGGCCAGCTCAGTTGTGCCCTTGGGAATGCCGTAGCATCCGCTCAATACAGACAGGAGTCCGGCCGAAAGTAAAGCCAGTGCGATTATCGCGGATGTATTCTTTTGTTTCACGCCTTTGTCTCCTAATTTATTATACAGGAAAAGTATTTTAGGCCACAGGCAAGATGCCTGTGCTACATTTTGCCTGCAAATGACTCATTTAATTTTTCTTTTCATAAAATAGACCATATATTATCGAAATACAGGCTGAAGTCTTCGATGCAATTGCAAAATCACCTCTAATTGCTGAACGGAGCTTATTCCCTAAACAATCAAATTGCGAAAGGCAATTATTTAACATGAAAACTAGAGCGGACATACTGTTGGCGGAGCAGGGGCTCTGTGAAAGTCGCGAACAGGCGAAACGCCTTATACTCTCCGGAAAGGTCAGGGTGGGGACCGACAGGGTCATACAGAAGGCCTCGGAAATGCTTGATGCAGGTACTGTTTTGAACATCGAGGAGAGTTGTCCTTATGTCAGCAGGGGCGCCTATAAGCTTCTGCCTGCGATTGAGAAGCATCTTCCCGACATGTCTGGACTTGTCTGCCTCGATGTCGGCGCATCGACGGGCGGTTTCACTGACCTCATGCTTCAGCACGGCGCATTGAGGGTTTATGCGGTTGATGTGGGGACGGCGCAGCTCCATTCAAAACTCAGAAACGACCCGCGTGTGATCTCGCATGAGAATGTCAACGCGCGCTATCTTGAGGAATCTTTGCTTCCTGAAAAGGCGGATGTGATGACGATGGACATATCGTTTATTTCGGTTATGAAAGTGCTGCCTGCTGCGAACAGGCTTCTGAAGCCCGGCGGTTTGGCTTTCATTCTTGTGAAACCGCAGTTCGAGGCAGGACGGAAAGATGTTGAAAAGGGCGGAGTTGTAAGGAACGAGGCCGTGAGGAGCAGATGCGTGAATGAAATTGTGAATTTCGCGGAAACGGAACTTTCGTATTCACTTATCGAAGTTATTCCGTCTCCGATACTGGGCCCGAAGGGGAACCAGGAGTTCATGGCGGTTTTTAAGAAAAAATAGGATTCAGTTATTTCATAAAAGAACACAGTCATCCCACAGGATGACGGATGGATGGATTGTTGGATGGGTGGATGATTGGGTTTGAGTTCAAAGAGTATCTAAAATGGCTATCCTGTATTCAGAGATTTAAAAAGGCATTCCGGATTTTTTACAGGCTTGTTTCATTCTTATGTCTCTGATACGCACCCATCCAGCAATCCATTCATCCAATCATCCATGGGACAGTAGTAAAAAAAAGAGGTTTAAGAATATATATATGAGCAAGGTTTCGATAGTAAGATGCAAGGATTACGATAAAAATATTGTTGAAGAAGCGGTCGCGAAAAGCATGGAAATGATAGGCGGAATGAGTTCCGTAGTCAAGCCCGGCGACAAGGTGATGCTCAAGGTGAACATTACCGATATGCTCCCGCTTGATAAGGCTGTCACCACGCATCCTGCGGTCGTCAGGGCCGTCTTGAAGCTGCTGAAGGACAGCGGTGCGAAAGTGTGCATCGGTGAGAGCTGCGGGGCAACAGCGTGGAAAACCGCTGAGGAGATGCGCAAGAAGGCGAAAGTGAAACTGTTGAAGAAGGATTTTGATACGGCCAGGGTTTTTGCCAGGACATTGTACACCATTGAGAACTTAAGGGACATGATGGAGTTCAGGCTTCCCGGGGAGGATAGGCCGCTGTTCGAGAAAGGTGAAATCGATTTCACGAAAAATTACCAGGAGGCGTTCACCCGTTCCGGAATCAGGGAGGTTGCGGATGAATTCGGCGTGCCGACTGTTTCTTTCGACGACGAGGAGTGGGTCGAACAGCCCAATCCGGACGGTGTCTTCCTGAAGAAGATATGGCTGAGCAGGACTACGCTTGACTCCGATGTCATAATCGATCTGCCGAAATTGAAAACACATTCACTGGTCCTTTACACCGGAGCAGTCAAGAATCTCCTGGGGCTTGTGCCGGGAAACCATAAGTGCATCTATCACAAGCTGGCAATGCTGACTGGGAACATGGGCGACATGCTTGTGGACATTTACGGCCTTGCTAGGCCAAAACTTACGATAATGGACGGAGTTGTAGGCATGGAGGGGGATGGTCCTCTTGAGGGGCCTGCCAGGAATATCGGGGTTGTTTCTGCAAGCACGGATTCGATAGCCCTGGACGCCGTCTGTTCTTCCATAATCAATATCGATCCGGCGGAAGTGCCGACCACCAGGATCGCAGCAGAAAGAGGCTTTGGTGCCGGGAACCTCACGGATATTGAAGTTCTCGGAACACAGATTGACGAAGTCAAGATACTTGATTTCAAACGCGCAGTTAAAAGAAAAGACCTGTAAATTAATCATAGGAGATATTATGAGCTTTCCTCGCACAATGGTAGGCGGCGTATCGCTACCTCGTCTGATCATCGGGACAAACTGGTTCAGGGGGTATTCGCACACTACTGCTGCGAAAGACCGTTTTATCAAGTCGTATCAGACTCCTGAAAACATAGCCGATATAATCAAGGTTTTCATGGATGCCGGCGTTGATGCGGTTATGGGGGGCGACATGAATTCCCCCATGAAGGAGGCATTGGACTCGGTTCAGCAGAAGACCGGTAAAAAAGTGATTATCATAATGACACCGGGTTTCAATATTAAGCCGGGTGGTCCGGCAGAGCGGGAACCGGAACGTGTTTTTGACAAATGCAAAGAGGAGGGGGCGACATTCTGCTTCCCGCATCAGGGAGTGACTGACGCCCTTGTCGACCGTCGCGACAAGGTTATCCGCGATTTGGACAAATACACAAAGATGATCCGTGAACGCGGGATGATCCCGGGATTGTCCTCCCACATGCCGGAGATCATTCCCTATGCCGACAACCAGAACGCGGATGTTGAAAGCTATATACAGCTTTACAATGCCATGGGATTCCTGATGCAGATCGAAGTGGACTGGGTGATGAGGGTTATCAGCAAGGCGAAAAAGCCGGTGATGACCATCAAACCGCTTGCGGCCGGGAAGATCCCCCCGGCGGTAGCCTTGGCGTTCGTATGGAATTCCATACGGGAGCAGGACATGGTGACTGTCGGAACCACGACTCCCGATGAAGCCCGTGAGATCATCGACATGTCTTTGGATTTCCTGAACCGCCGGCTGCCTGACAATGAGCTCCAGATAACCCGAAGCAAGAAATCGCTTGATGCTGAGGCTGACAGTTTCGAATACAAGCCGAGGTGAATAAAACCTTTGGCCGATAATTTTTAATTGGATTTGCCGCAGTTCATTTTTGTAAATTTATGCCAGTCAATTGTTCCGTCCTCCAAGCAGTATTCGGAGATGAAATCACGGGTGAACCTATTGATTGCCTTATTCCATTCGACAATGAATTCCTGTCTATGCTTTGCTGGGCGTTCACGCATGGCATCAATGATTTTCAGGTAAAATTCTGAGTCCCCGGTCAGTTCCTCCCAAAAAGACTGACCTGCCAGTTCGCGAAATGAGACAGAATCAGAAGGCTTGGATTTTTTGTTACCGTAACAATATCCGACGATTGGGTCAAACTGTTTTTGAAGCTTAATCATACGGCTTCTCAAAGCAAGGAAATCCTGGTTTTGTCTTCGTCGGCTTTGGGCGTTAAACACAGACGGACCAGATTTGACTGCTATGGCTTTGTAAGTGTTTTCCGTTTCGATTACAACGTCAGCGCCTTCGGTAGGAGATACTGAACCCTTTGAAACAGCCTTGGCAAGTGGTTCAAAAAAGGCGTCTCCGAAAATTCCTTCGTCAGAAGATGACATATACGCCTTTAAAAGCCCCTCGACTATTTCTGTTGCAGAATGCATGCCGATGGCCCTGAAAAGATATGGGTTCTTTCGTTTCAGGGCATCTCTTAGCTTAAGCCCGCTAAGTTTTGCAATCCTACGGATATAAAAAGCATCAAGTAACTTGGCTACGACTGATTCGATTTCCTGTTCCTTCATCCTATCTCCTCTAAATTTTTGATATGGTTCATTACAGTTTGTCCAATCACATATCCAAGGCCTAGAGGTACGGCATTGCCTATCTGTCGATATTTGTCGGAGGTGTTTCCAGAGAAGATCCAATTATCTGGAAACTGCTGGATCCGGGCGTATTCTCTTACGGAAAGAGGACGCAGTTCGGTAGGATGGCATAGGCAGGTGCTTTTCTGAATCGGGGTCGTCGGAACCGTGGGCGAAGGTTTGTTAAAAGTTAATCTGCGATAGAATCCTACGCGTCCGCCGGTTGATTCGTATGCACCGCCTAATGCTTCCTTCTGCAATTCAGCAGGCAAATCCCTCCAGTTCTGTCCCTCCTTCAAAAGAGAAAGAAAACGGGTTCGCGATGGCGAAAAAGGCGCAAATTCCGGCTTTTCATCATGCAAGTCATTTATGGCATCACCGAGTGTCCGCCAACGCCTTTGGAAAAGTGTCTCTTCCGGGCCGTATGAACCAACTGGCATAACAAGCTGATATCCATCTCGGCTTCCTAAAAAAACAACTCTTTCGCGTTTTTGAGGTGTTCCATAATCTGCTGCATTGACAAGTTGAGCAGTTACGGTATAACCCATCTTGTCGAACTGCTGGTTCAGCATGGACATAACCGTGCCTTTTCCAAAATAATCGACATCTTTCTCCCTTTCTAGAAGAGGGATGTGCTCCAGTGCGGCGGAAAGAATTCCGCGAACATTTTCCATGACGAAAAATGGCGGGCGTATTTCAT
>JBAZRS010000405.1:0-5431 GCA_041662825.1 Victivallales bacterium
GATATATTTTGATGATGTCGCCAAGAAAAAGAGGGTGATATTCAGCAGAAAAGGCATTGTGCTAGAAATAATGAGAGACGAACAGGAGAAAAAGTGAATAAAAATCAGACTATTCTTGTTACCGGCGGCGGCGGCTTTCTGGGTTCACACCTCTGTGAACGACTTCTTGCGGGCGGACATGATGTCATCTGCGTCGATAATTTCTTCACCGGTTCCAAGGAAAACATCAGGCATCTGCTGAACCATTCCGGTTTCGAGCTGGTAAGGCATGACATAACCTGGCCGCTTTATCTGGAGGTGGACGCGATTTACAACATGGCGTGTCCGGCGTCTCCGGTACACTACCAGCATGACCCTGTTCAGACCACAAAGACAAGCGTTCTCGGCGCGATAAACCTCCTGGGCATGGCGAAAAGGCTCAAGATTCCGATACTCCAGGCTTCGACCTCCGAGGTTTACGGTGACCCCGCCATGCATCCCCAGAGGGAGGAATACTGGGGCAACGTGAATCCGATTGGCACGAGGAGCTGCTATGACGAGGGCAAACGCTGTGCCGAAACCCTGTTTTTCGACTACAACAGGCAACTCGGCCTTTCCATCAAGGTGGTGAGGATATTCAACACATACGGGCCGCGCATGCAGATAAACGACGGCCGGGTCGTCAGCAATTTCATCGTCCAGGCCCTCAAAAACGAGGATATCACGATCTATGGCGACGGTTCGCAGACGAGAAGCTTCTGTTTTGTCAGCGACCTGATTGACGGTCTGGTCAAAATGATGCAGACTGGACCGGAGGTGACAGGTCCCGTAAATCTCGGCAATCCCGGCGAGTTCACAATGATAGAGCTTGCGGAAAAAGTCATTAAGATGACTGGTTCCAGGTCAAAGCTTGTCTTCAAACCCCTGCCGAAAGACGACCCGGTCAGGAGGAAACCCGATATTTCCAAGGCGGAAAAGATACTCGGCTGGCATCCTTCGGTTCCTCTTGACGAAGGGCTGAAGAAGACCATTGAGTATTTTTCATCTATTCTGGGAAAATAATGTTGCAGTAATTAAAACTTGCGTTATAGTATGCCCCCTGTGTGTAAAATCTCGATTGTTTTTGATAGTCGGAATTCGGAAATAATTTCTAAAATTCTGTGGGAAAGTAAAGAATATTGCTTAAAAAGAGGACAGTATGTCAGTAAAAATCAGATTGAAGAGGGTGGGCGGCAAAAACGAGCCCCGGTTCCGTCTTGTAGTCGCAGATATCCGCCACCAGAGGGATGGAAAATTCATTGAGGAAGTCGGATCCTACAATCCTGTAAAGGGCGAGAGAAAGCTTGAAATGGACAGAATTGAATACTGGCTCAGCAAGGGTGCAAAGCCTTCCGAAACAGTGCAGAGCATGATTAACTACGTCCGCAAACAGGCGGGCAAAGTCGAAGCTGCGGCGGTTGAGCCGAAGGCGGAGACAGAGAAAACCGAGAAAAAAAGCTGAATCTAAACCGAGGGAATTCCTAACGTGTTAAACAAACTGATGCAGATGCTTGGAGGGGGAAAGAAGAGCGGCGCTGTTGCATCCGCCGTTTCCGCGCCTTCCGGCGACAAAAAAGCTCCTACCGAAGTGAAAGACCTGGGCAATTTCGTTGATTATGTTGTAAGGGCGCTTGTCGACAAGCCCGATTCCGTGAAAATCCAGGTTGATAAGCTTGAAAATTCCACAGTCATAAAAATCAACTGCGCGAAAGAGGACATGGGAAAAGTCATTGGAAAGAACGGTAAAACCATAATGGCGATCCGTTCACTTGTAAGCGGAGCGGGCGGACGTCTCGGGCAGAAGCTCTCCGTAGAGGTTGTTGAGTGATTTGCGAATAGACATTGTCACAATTTTCCCTGAAGTGTTTTTCGGGCCTTTTGCCGAGAGCGTTATCGCAAGGGCGATAAAGAACAAGATTGTTGAGATAAACACTGTGAATCTGCGTGATTTCACGCATGACAGGCACAGGAGTGTGGATGACAAGCCCTATGGCGGCGGGCCGGGGATGCTCATGAAGCCCGATCCGTTTTTCGAGGCTGTGGAAAGTCTGAGGACTGCGGATTCATGTGTGATCCTGTTAAGCCCCGGAGGCGAAGTTTTCAGACAGAAGACCGCCCAGGAGTTTTCGAGGAGGAAACATCTGATTTTCCTGTGCGGCCATTATGAGGGTATTGATGAAAGAGTTCGCGAATCCCTGGCGGACCGTGAAATTTCCATAGGTGATTTTGTGATGACCAACGGGAATATCGCGGCTATGGCCGTGGTTGACGCAGTGGTCAGGCTTATGCCGGGGGTGCTGGGTTGCGAGGAATCAGGAATAACTGAATCGTTCAGTGAGGATTTTCTCGAATATCCGCAGTACACAAGGCCTGAGGTTTACAGGGGAATGAAAGTGCCTGAAGTTCTTCTTTCCGGAAATCATGGTGAGATTGAGCGCTGGAGAAAAGAGCAGTCGGTGAAAAAAACAAATAAAGTTAGGCCGGATCTGATAAACACGGCGAAAAAAATGAAAACGGAGGAATGCTGATATGAATATCATGGATAAAATCAACGCAAGCCAGTGCAAGACCAACATAACCGATTTCAAGGTTGGCGACGCCATTAAGGTATATTCAAAAATCAAAGAGGGTGACAGCGAGCGTATTCAGGTTTTCGCCGGAACGGTAATCGCAAGAAGAGGTTCCGGAATCCAGGAAACTATCACAGTCCGCAGAATAGCCTTCGGACAGGGCATGGAACGCATATTCCCGCTGCATTCGCCGAGAATTGACAAGATAGAAGTTGACAGACGCGGAAAAGTCCGTCGCGCAAAACTTTATTTCCTCAGGGAGAAAGTTGGAAAAGCGGCACGCCTGAAAGAAGAAAAATACGTTTCCTGATTGTGAAACGGTACCTAAGTCCGAGAGACCGTTTGCTCTCATTCGAAAATGAGACTTGGAAACAGGGTATTGTCTTTATCGCAGGAATTGACGAAGCGGGCAGGGGCCCGCTTGCCGGGCCGGTTGTTGCAGCAGCGGCCATCCTGCCGAGGAAAATCAGAATTCCAGCTGTCAACGATTCAAAAAAGCTTTCCGAAAAACAACGCAATGAATTGAAGTTACTTTTGCTGTCCATTCCGGGCTTCAGATACGCAGTGTCTGAAATCCAGGCCGATGAAATTGACAAGTTGAACATACTCAAAGCCACCCACCTTGCCATGCGCAGGGCCGTCCTGCAGCTTGCTGAAACAGAGATTGCATTTGTCGACGGGCTCAGAGTTCCGGACATGCCTGTCAGATGCAGATTCATTGTAAAAGGGGATGCGAAATCCGCAAGCATAGCGTCCGCAAGCATTCTTGCGAAGGTCCAC
This sequence comes from Victivallales bacterium, assembly GCA_041662825.1. Taxonomy (GTDB): domain Bacteria; phylum Verrucomicrobiota; class Lentisphaeria; order Victivallales; family GWF2-50-93; genus GWF2-50-93. The sequence continues at coordinate 3,369 of JBAZRS010000405.1, forward strand.
AGGGATGAGATAATGATGCTCTATGCCGGAAAATATCCCGAATACGGTTTTGACAGGCACAAGGGTTACGGTACTTCCGAGCATCTTGCAGCCCTGAAGAAACACGGGCCATGCCCGATACACAGGAAGTCATTCGCCCCGGTAAGGGAGATTATTGATCCTTCCCCGGTCCAGGGCGAGCTGGCGTTTTGAAGAATAATTTTTTGAGGCAAAAAATTAACTGGCGTGATATTCGGTATAAAATTTTCCGCTCCGGAAAATTTTAACGAGTATGATTTCTTGATTTATTCTCCGTCTCCGGCTATCTTCTGGCCGGTATATGAAAAACAAAAATCCAAATAAGGATTGTAAATGCCCACCATATCAATGTTTTATGGCATAATTATCCGGCTTTATTTTGCGCCCGGAGAACATAACCCTCCTCATTTTCACGTTTATTACAATGAATATACGGCGGTTGTAAATATAAATTCCTGTGAAGTGATTGAAGGCGAACTGCCAAACAAGCAGAGGAAACTTGTTTTAGCCTGGGCCGAACTTCACAAAGATGAACTTTTGGCTGACTGGAATCTCGTAATGAATGGCGAACAGCCTTTCAAAATTCAGCCATTGCAGTAGTTTAAGTTGCATTTCAAATCCACAGGCAAGATGCCTGTGTTACATTAGGAGGATTGCCAATGTACAAGTCCGTATCATCAGTCGAAGCGAGGAATGATTATTCCCTTATTGTGAAATTCTCAAACAACCAGGTCAAACGGGTGGATTTCACTCCGTACCTGGATTTCGGAGTCTTCAAACAGCTGAAGGATTTGGATAAATTCAAGAAAGCCCATATTTCCTTCGACACCGTCGAATGGGAAGACGGAATAGACATAGACCCGGAATTCCTTTATGAAAAAGGGATTATTGTTCCATAATTAATTTTCTGGGCTCCACAAAAAATATTTTAACCGAAAGGATTTTCTGAACTTATAAATTCTTGATTCAAAAATTTATCTAACGTGATTTTCGACAGACGTTTTCAATCGAAAACTGGTAATTTTCTTGTGAAAGAAACGATGTCGGAGGTTGCGCCCCAACTGGGGCGCCTCTTCCGCATTCTTTCACAGGCATACCAGTGCCTCGATTGGAGTGCAGAGTGAGTGCGCTCCTCTTTTTTTGTGAGTATGTCGGGCTTTCCTGCCCGACAAATGGCGGATTGAAAGACCGCCTTACTCAAAGCCGCATTCCCTCTCCACAATACCTCTGTATGTCGTTGATGAATAAACTTTGTTTATTTCTGTCGCATTGAACTACGATGCCGCAGGCATCCCGGGAGTGCTGTAACGCAGTTACAGCTTTTCATTGCGCTGGTGGTACGTCTGCCGAATACGACAAAAACAGAGCGGTGGCGTGTCTGCCCGGCATAGCCTCCTGACCTGTGCAGAGTTTGTCGAAGTGTTGGCGACGACGGGGCACACGCACTCCATGGGAATGCTGACGCATTCGTAAAATGCATTGGGAAATATTTTAGACTGTATTTGAAAATTGGAACGGGTAACAACTTATGGCAAAGAAGGTATTCATGACCGGCTCAACCGAATTTTCAGGAAAAGAAGTAATAGTACTTACAGGCGGAACAGGATTTCTGGGTAGAAACTGGATTCCAAAGATACTTGAATCTAATCCCGATTGCGGGCTATATATAATTTCAAGAACCAGTTCCAAAGATAAACTATCCGGCGTATTACAGGATAAGAGAGTAAAGCTGATTGAAGGGGATGTTTTAAATCCAAACGTTATAAATCATGACTCTGATAAAAACTACCTTAAAGATAAAATAACAAGATTCTATCATACAGTCTCTTCAACATCATTCTTTGAAAGGGAAAGAAAACAGACTTTTGAAACAAATGTGGCTGGAACGGAGAGGGTAATAAAATTTTTAGAACAATGTCCTAATCTGAAAAAATTCATATATATTAGCACGGCCTACACAAAAAATGGATTGCAGGCTAAAACAGCCAAGGAAGATTTTATTCCTGAAAGACAGATAGCAGGAAATCCTTATGAAGAATCCAAGA
>JBAZRS010000406.1:0-5417 GCA_041662825.1 Victivallales bacterium
TGCAACAGACAGCACCAGTATACCAAAACCCAGAAAAAGAAAAAAATGAGACCGCCTTACGAATGGCTATATAAGTGTTAAAAAAAGGTCCTGACATGGCATACTATAATATCACGGTTAAGATTGGGAGAAATGTTCAATTTGCCGGAACTGATAAACAATCGGTCGGGCCGGAATATGCAGGTAATGTCATAGTCCATGCTTCAGACGACAGTTCCTGGTTTGCTTTCGAGGAGGCAAAAGACGGAGCAATATCTTGCCTGGAAGGGATGATTACGGATTTGACTGCCGCCATGCCGGAAGATTCCCCGGAGCTCAAGTCTTCAAAAATGTTACAGCAGAGGCTTGAAAATTTAAAAGAGGAAAGCGTACTGTCCCTTTACAGGGAGGGACAAAGCGGAGTATCATTGTAAAAGGTGCTCAATATGCGAAAGCGGCCGTCCTGCAACGGATTTAAAATACAAGTTTAGAAGAAGGACAAAAGAAGTGTTCAATGAAAATCCTACTGACAAATGACGACGGGATCAATGCGGAAGGCATTCTTGCGCTTTATGACGCTCTGAAAGAGATGGCGGAAGTCACAATTGTTGCTCCGGACTCCGAGCGCAGCGCGGTCGGTCACGGCATAACCATTGCAGATCCGTTACGGGTTAAGGAATTCAAGCGTCACGGCAAGGTAGTCGGCTATTCGACATCTGGGACTCCGGCCGACTGTGTAAAACTTGGCGTAAGCACATTAATGAACGGGAAACCTGATATTGTAGTTTCCGGAATAAATGCCGGTCCCAATCTTGGGATCAACGTACTTTATTCAGGTACAGTGTCCGGGGCCATGGAGGGGGCGATACTGGGAATTCCGTCAATGGCGGTCTCCCTTGCTTCCTGGACTGATTGCGATTATAGGTTCGCTGCTCACCATGCATGCGTACTTGTCAATGATGTGATCAAAATGAACCTGCATGCGGGAACTCTTTTGAATGTGAATTTTCCGGCTATTTCCGAGAATTTGATAAAAGGTGAGAAGTTCACCTTCCAGAGCAGGGTGGCCTGGACTGACAGATATGATAAAAGAACGGATCCGAGTAAGAGAAGTTACTATTGGCTCAGCGGTGTTCCCAGTGAAATTCTATATGAGGAGGGTAGTGACGCCAAAGCCGTCCAAGACGGATTCATATCACTCACCCCGATCCATTGCGACTTAACGGACTGGAAGATGATGGGAAAACTGAAATGACTGCTGTTTCTAATGCACGAAGACACCGGAAAGTTGCCGATAAAATACCAGATAACCCGATGTGCCACAATGCTTATTTCATCTCACCGGAGGATAAAATTATTCCTGTGCCCATGCGGCACATAGATTTGATTGACGCAAATCCGGAACTTTTCGGTCTCAAGGAAAAATATCTTGACAGAATTTACGAGAAACACGAAGAGGCTAGAGGTTCTGAGTGCTCTGCCCGTCGTGAATTCCTGAAGAAAATCAAGGACAGCGGTTGGATACGGGTGAGGATTGTTTTTGACGTAACAACCGGGAAATATGTGATCAACTTCGATCTTAATAAGTACACGGATTCTGCAAAGGAGAGAATCGCCAGATTCCTCCGGCAGATGAAACTGGGGAAAATCCAGTCGGCGGAATACTGGATTAGAAATCCGGATGTCAAAATATGGAATGAATGCAAGGGGCAGGTGTTCTGAAATCACAAGAAGTTTACCACGGAACACACATACAAAAGAATTCTTCAACCACCAGTCTTCGCCAAAGCACTTCCTACTTCGCTGTGTAAGCTATGAAGGACAAGCCGCCCTGGCAGGCTAATCTGCACTAACATTGCACTAATTAATATTTTAAAGTTGATAAGGAATTAATGTTGGAGTTCACAGCTTTCTGTGTCCGCCGTAGCATCTCAGCGGAGGCGGAAGCGTGTTCTTTTATTGAATCGTCTCTTTGGAATGCTTGAATTGAACTGAAATTGTGGCAGATTACATAACAACAGATGTTGCACAATGGAGCAATAAGTGTGAATATGAAAGAAATGCTGAAAAATATAAGAAAGCTTCAGGACTTCGCGCCCTCGCTTTGGGGAGTATTTTCCCTGCCTGACATAAGGACCGTGTTCCGCGATAAGTCGGCAGTACAGACGTCAAGGATACTCACAATGCTTGACGGAGCAGGAATCCTTAAGAGATTCATGCGCGGATTCTACTACATGCCGGACAAGTTTGATCTTTGTCGCCTCAGCCAGAAAACATGCCCCAAATCCGTTATAAGCTTTGAAAAGGTGCTCTCCGACAATTCCCTGATAGATCCGGTTCCCGTATTCGAAGTCTCAACTGTCAAGCCGGGTCCAACGCGCATATACAAGGATGAGACATATACGATAAGGCATTACAGCATTTCCCCTGATCTCATATTTGGTTTCGAGTACAGGAACGGGGTTGCATTCGCCGACACTGAAAAGGCGCTGATTGACCTGCTTTATTTCTATCAGAAGGGAAGAAGGCCGCTTGTGAACCTGAAATGCGGAATTGACTATGGCCGCCTCAATCCTGACAAGTTCAACGCATATTTAGGTAAATACAGGAATCCGAGATTTGTGAGTTTCGCCAAGAACTGTATCGGAGGTGAAATATGAGGGAGATAAGAACACAGCAGGAACTTATGGCCGCCTTGATAGCGTTTATCGCCGACAAGTTTCCCCAGAACGCAGTTCTGAAGGGAGGGATGTCCATGAAGGCGGCCTTCAACTGTAAAAGGCATACTGCTGACATAGATTGGACATTCATTCCTTTCAAGTCCAAAAAACCTGTCTTTGGAAAACTTGAAAAAGAAATTGAAACGCTTGATTACGTCCGGATAACAGGAAAGGGAATGCATTCGACAAACGGTTTCATCGAAGTATCCCTGAAGTCCCGGCCTGAAATACGGACTAGGATTGAGTTTTCAGCGGAAGAGGATTGCCCGGCAATCCCGGTAAGCGGAACCGAATTTGCCGCTTCTGTTGATCTGCCCGGATTCATATTGAATGTCATTTCCCCGCAGGTGGCAATGTCCAATAAACTGGCGGCCTGGCTTGAACGAGACGAAATGAAGGATATTTATGACATATATTATTACGCCATTTCCGGGATAGTTCCTGATATGGTAGTCCTGAAGAAAAGACTATCCAAGATAAATTACCAGAGGAGAACCAGCCTGTCGAAAACCTTGCCTTTCTCCGAATTCCTTTCGCTCCTCCTTGAACGCGTAAACGGATTGAGCGACAAGGAAATGGAATCTTTGTCACCGATTCTGCCCGCAAATGAACTGCCTTCCCTGAAACAGAAAATCCAATCGGCAATCAGCAGGATGGCTTTTGAGATTGAAAACAAGAGATGAGCAGTAATCTGCGAGTTCCGCAGAATACTGTTGTAAAAGATAGGAAAGAAGGATAGAATGAAAAAGCGCATGCCGCTACTGCCTACAATATAGGGGGGATTTATGAAGGTCAAAGGAAAACTGATGATTGCGTAATTACACACTCGGTTCTATGCCTCACCTCTGTTGAGACTCAACCGTTCCTTCAGGCCGGATGAGCGTATTGTCTTTCTGCCGATTGCGGCGCGCAGCGTATTTTCTGTGGCCCATATAGTGACCTTGTCCCTGGTCCTTGTCACTCCAGTGTAGAGTAGTTCGCGGGTAAGAATGGGGCTTTTCTTGCTATCGGGCAGGACTAGGAGGACTTTTCCGAAACCTGAGCCCTGAGCCTTGTGAACTGTCATTGCAAACGCATCCTCGTGTTCCGGCAGGATGGATGGCGAAAACTTACGAAGTTCGCCAGGTTGTTCCGGATCGGGGAAATAAACTTTCATGGTTCCATTATCGTCCGGCCAGCAAAGGCCAACATCGCCATTGAAAAGCCTGTGCTCATAATTGTTCCTGGTGATCATCACCTGTACTCCCTTTTCATAGGATTTTGTCTTTCCCAGTGCCTTGCGGATAAGCTTGTTGAGCGAATTTGTCCCGAAGAGTCCGCCCCTGTGTGAGCAGAGAACCTGGAAATCTTTGAATTGTTTAATCGCAGAATCAATGTTCTTTGCTTTCATGAATCCCGTATTCCAGAGTTCAACTTGCGTCTTCAATGCGTCTTTCAACTCATCTAAATTGGATGGGAGTCTTTTGCCGTTGGCCAATCCCCAGGAGAGAGATTCTCCATTTGCGGTTGAAAGCTGATTTATGACATCATCCTCGGCACCTCTGTTTATCGCCTCCTTCATTATGTCAATCGCGCCGCCTTCCTTGAATCGGTGGCTTACAGTGAGTTTGGCGACATTGTGTTTCCACTTAGAGCCGTTCTGCCTGGAAAGTTCACAGATATCCGACAGTACTGCGCCGGTTTCGACCGAGGCTAGCTGATCGGCATCGCCAAGAAGAATGATTTTTGCTTCTTTTGGTACGGCGCGTAGCAGTCGGACCATCATTGGAAGAGAAACCATCGAGGCCTCGTCCACGATAAGAGTATCGGTCTCAAGGAGTGATTCTGCATTCTTTCCGAACTTGCCTGTGTGGTGGTTGTATTTCAAGAGGCGGTGAATTGTGCTGGCGGGAAGTTCGGAAATCCTTGATTTGATATCGGTTTCGCAAAGAAGGCTCGTTTGAACCTCCTCCCTGATGGATTCAAGCATCCTCGCCTGCGCCTTGCCGGTCGGAGCGCAGAGCGATATCCTTGTAAGCAAATTCTCCTTCAGAGTCTTGGAGAGGATGGCCGATACGATTGTGGTCTTGCCGGTTCCCGGCCCCCCTGTTACAACAGAAAATCTTTTCATCATGGCGAGCTGGACCGCCTTCCACTGTCCGTCATCGGCGGATTTGTCTTTCCCGAAATACGAGGAGAGCTTTCTTATCTCATGTTCGGGAATCACGTGGTTGTCAGGAACTTCGGTTCTGGAGACGAGAATTTCGGCGAGTTCCTTCTCGTAGATCCAGAAGCGATGGAGATAGAGCCGGGGAGCATTCCATATCAGGGGGACAAACGGAACTTCTCCGTCAAAATTGTCCGTCCTGTGGATTATTTCAGGGAAATCTTTTGAAAGTCCGTCCATCAGGGATCTGTGCTTTTCATTCAGGACATTCAACAGGACTTTCTTGGCCATGATGATTGTTTCCGGTTTTCCTGTTTCTGCGTCTCTCTGATGCGTACTCGAATTCTCATCTTCCTGTTCGGGAAAAATCCTTTCAATGTCAATGGACTCGACATCTATACAAGCCTCCTGCTTTGTGAATGATGAATGGCTGACCAGGGTCGCTATTACGCGGAAGCCGTCTAAAACATTCGCATCCTTAGAAGCAATTACCCTTGCGAGGGCCTCGGAGAATTGCAGATCAAACTCGGAGATAAGCCCATTGGCGCAAAGTATTTTCAATGCGGTTTGGA
>JBAZRS010000407.1:0-5416 GCA_041662825.1 Victivallales bacterium
TTTTATTCATGCCGAACATCCAGTCCGTTGTCGTTTCGGCAAGAAAATGAGCATTGATTAAAGAAATCAAATTTGCTTTATATAAAATAAAAGGCCAAAGTAAAGACACAGACAGGAATGTCTGTGCTACTTTTAAGATGAATTTCATTTATGAATTACCTTTTCGAGTAATGTCTATCTAAGCGATATTTGTGCCTGTTCCCCTTCAAATCTTACTGTCGCACTGACACGGAACAGCCAGGTCGGCTTCACTGAAACTGTAACACCATCAAGCCGCATCAGAAGTCTGCGAAGTTCGCGGATCTTGAATCCGCGCCGGATTGACAGCCTGCTGTCGTGCTTAACTCCTTCATGCGAGAAGGCCGTAAGTGGAACTGCCCCTAGCCATGTCAGCAGCGATCTATGGAGATCGTTTATCAGAACTCCGTGTTTTACGAATGTGCGGATTTTCTGTATAAGTCCGAGGATCATCTCGTCTTCGAAATGATGGAAACACATGGATGCCACTGCATAATCATATGGTTCGTCCGGGTGATGAGTGAAAACATCCTCCTGAAGCAATTCGACTGAAGTCACGCCCGATTCTGCGATTTTCGCACGGGCTATTTTCACTGCGCTGTCAAAAACCTCAAGACAGGTGAACTTAACGGGAATGCCCCGACTTTCAGCCCATCTGCTGACTGCAATCGGAATGTCGCAGCTCCCGGAACCAATGTCAAGGATGCGAAGAGGCGAAGAGGATTTACGCTCAGAAAACTCCTTTTCGATAAAACGGCGGACATTCCGGGTTCCCCCGAAAAAGCGGTTGACTTTCTCCATGAATCGATAGCTTTCCGAGGCAAGCGCGGGATCGCAGTCCGGACTGTCCAGGAACTCCCGCTCCGTTGATCTTTTTTCAAACACCCCAGAGACCTCCTGTTGAAAGTGATTCCTCGACACCGGCGAAAAGCTTCAGTGATTCTTCCCGGTAAGACGGAGAAACGGAAACGGCGTTGATGGCTATTTTTTCGCAGTAGCCGCAGTCATTGCAGTCCAGCATCATGCAGTCGCGATTCCGGAAACCTTCAATGAAGTCCGGGGGGATCTGCCGTGAATCAATCCTGATATTGCTTTCCGACTTAGGAAAACTCATGCCCTGGTGGCGTGCAAGCTCGAGCAGTTTTTTCAGTTTAAGCGGATTTGCCTGCCGCGGTTTAAAAAAATGCCGGAGCGCCCAGAAACTTTCCTTCTTTTGGGGCTCTCTGAAGCCGCAGGAGAGAATAAGTTCTGCGAGATTTTCCGGAGAGCGTCTTTCGCTGTACGCCTTCACCCTCTTAAGAAGTTCGGAAGAAGGAATGCCCCTCTCCAGAAGTTTAAATGTCGTATAACCCATTTCCTCATAAAGGCTAAGATCCTCCGGACGTATCCATCCGGCCTTAATGAAGAGTGATGGGTCCTCCAGCCTTTTCCGCGAACATCGCAGAAAACAGTAATCAATAAACAGGACATTCGAATCGTCGGAGGCGTGTGCAAAACCGTTCTGGTGATAGCTCTGCATCGGGCAGTTTGGGAGGCAGGCGTGATTCGCAATCAGCTGAAGTTCGCATTTGACTGACCTGCGGATTGATGCCAGCCGCTTGAAATCACGGTTGATGGAGAAACTCTCGAGCGTTATTGAATCGGCACCCAAATCCTCCCAGAATTTCGCGCGTGACGGGGTGTCAACCTGCGCATAAATGCCGACCCTGACCCTGAATTCTGGAAATCTTTTCTTCACAAGTTCAAGCAGATAAGGGGTAGATACCGTAACCCTCCGTATCCCCATGTCCTGTATGCTGCCGAGCAGGGACATTATTTTTTTCTGCCAGGCCTTGGTCCATTCGCGGTTGCCCATGCAGGAACCGTTGATAAGATAATTGAAGGCAATGGCATGACTGTCGAGGAGCTGGACATAGTCCGACAAGGCTTCCTTTGTAACTGGACTCGCCATATAGCGGGGTCTGCCTCCGCTTATGCCGTCGGCGGGGAATTTCCCGTAAACCTCGTCCACCGGATATTTGGAAATCTCCGGAACAAGTTCCGGATCATAGTTCGCTGCAAGAGATATTTTCAGATTGTTTACAGCCATATTGGAATATACACTATAATTGCCATAGCCACCATCACCAAGAATTCATTTCATTTTTTCAGTCCCCGTGTTGAAAGCTTTTCATTTTAACATAGATTCTGAATTCGCGCATTTATTGTGGCGAATTTCACATCTTAAAATAATTTTACGGAGATATCAATGTCTGTTTTCAAAAAAATAAAAGTGCCGGCGGGCGATAAAATCACAGTCAACAGCGACGGGGGGCTCAACATTCCCGACAATCCGGTGGTCGCATTTATAGAAGGCGACGGAATAGGCGCGGACATCACAAAGGCCAGCATGCACATCTGGGACAATGCGGTCAAAAAGGCTTTCAGCGGGAAAAAGAAGATTTCCTGGATGGAGATTTATGCGGGAGAGAAGGCGAACGCCATATACGGTGAAAACACGTGGCTGCCGGAAGAGACCATTGACGCCGTCAAGGAATACATCATAGGAATAAAAGGGCCGCTGACAACTCCGGTAGGCGGAGGAATAAGATCCCTGAATGTCGCATTGCGCCAGAAGCTTGATTTATATGTCTGCCTCAGGCCAGTGCGTTATTTCAAGGGGGTCCCCTCACCAGTCAAGGAGCCTGAAAAGACCGACATGGTGATTTTCCGCGAGAATTCGGAGGACATCTATGCGGGGATAGAATGGAAAGCCGACTCCGCCGAGGCGAAGAAAGTGATTAATTTCCTGCAGAAGGACATGGGGGTCAGCCAGATAAGATTTCCGGAAGCCTGCGGAATCGGGATCAAGCCGATTTCAAAACAGGGGACGGAAAGGCTTGTGCGTGCCGCTTTGAAATACACTGTGGAGCAAAAGAGGAAAAGCCTGACCTACGTGCACAAGGGCAACATAATGAAGTTCACCGAGGGGAGTTTCAAAGAATGGGGCTACGACCTTGCAAGAAGGGAGTTTTCGGATGTCGCGGCCGTCGCAGCCGACTGCAACTGGAAGGCCCCCGCCGGGAAGTTCCTTGTAAAGGATGTCATATGCGACGCATTCCTCCAGCAGATACTCACCCGTCCGGACGAATATGACGTAGTCGCCACGATGAACCTCAACGGCGATTACATCTCGGACGCCCTCGCGGCATGTGTCGGAGGGATTGGAATCGCACCCGGGGCGAACATAAATTATGAAACCGGGCACGCCATGTTTGAGGCGACCCACGGGACTGCGCCCAAATATGCCGGCCTCGACAAGGTGAATCCGTCGTCCCTCGCCCTTTCGGGGGAGATGCTTCTCAGGCACATCGGCTGGGGCAAGGCGGCAGATCTGATCATACGCGGCACAGAAAGAGCCATTTCGGACAAGGTCGTGACCTATGATTTCGCAAGGCTCATGACCGGCGCAAACGAAGTGTCGTGTTCGGAATTCGCAAAAGCCGTTGTTGAAAGAATGTAAACAAATAGGTATATGTATCCCCATGTTCAGAAACCGTCACATCATCACAGCCGTTGAAATAGGCACGTCCAAAATATGCGTGCTTATCGGCGAGGCGAACCAGCAGGGGCACATATCTGTTTTGGCGCACGGAGAATCACCGGTTGAATCCGGAGTCGTATGCAAAGGTGAAATCATAGACATGGACAAGGTGACGAGATGTCTTGACGAAGCCATCGAAAAGGCGGAATACGCGGCGGACGTAGACATAGACAGCAACAATCTTTACATATCCGTGACGGGAAGCCACATCCGGTCGATGAAAGGCTCAGGCCATGTGATTATTTCAGGGGAGAGCCGAAGGATAACCCAGGAACACATGGTGGAAGCCCTGCGCAACGCCACAATGGTTCCGATCCCGCCCGAATGCGTTATCCTGAATTCGGTGGACGGGAATTTCCTGATCGACGGGCTCAGGAGGATCGCCGACCCTGAGAAACAGATAGCCGACAAACTCGAGGCGTTCGCACACATCATCTACGGCAACCGGAACTGCATTGAAAACTTCCAGGCCCCCCTGCGCGAGCTCGGTTACGACGGCTCCATTCCGGTTTTCAGCGCCATCGCGGCCGCATCCGGAGTCCTCACCGACGATGAACTTAAAAACGGGGTGCTAATGATCGACATGGGCGCCGGCACGACCGAATACATGCTCTTCCACGATTCCGGAGCCCAGGCCAGCGGTATTCTGGCGGTCGGCTGCGACCACATCGCAAATGATATTTCCGTAGGGCTTGACCTCAATATTTCCCTCTGCAGGAAAATGCTCGTAGACAACACAACCCACTCTAAAAAAGAACACGGCCAGGCCTTCATCGAAATCGAGGGGAACATAGGATCACGCAAAATTCCGGCCGTCTCGGTGGAGAAAATAGTGGATCTCAGGCTGAGGGAGATTTTCGGGCTTATCCTTTCACAGCTTCAGTCCACCAGAATGCTCCCCTTCATCGACAGGGGCATTGTCCTGACGGGCGGCGGCGCCCTGCTTCCGCAGGTGCGGGAAATCGCCGGTTCCATATTCGAGGCTCCTGTCAGAATCGGAAATCCGCTTGAACTCAGCGGGTCTGTGACTAATTTGAAATCCCCCAGATACGGGATGGTTTTCGGCCTGCTGAAACACGGTGACAGGGACAGGCAGATAAGGAAATCCGGTCCGGATGGATCTTCCGGAGTAATCATAAAAAACATTGACAGAAAACTTATTTCGGCGTCCCGCAATACAATGAGATGGCTGAAAAGCGCGATAAAATTCTAGGATCTCGCAATATGAACAATGCTCCCGACATAACAGCCAAAGCCGTCGTTCTGGGACTTGGGAACGCCGGAACAAAAATAGTGAAGGAACTTTCAGAGCTCAACGGGTCCTCGTGGCTCTCGATAGGCGCCGCAGACACTGACAAGTCATCGCTGGAACGCTGCGGCCTGCAGAACTCTTTCCCTGTGGGATTTGAATGGACGCACGGGGTCGGCTGCGGCGGCAACGTTATAAAGGGGGAAAGGGCTTTCGCACATCCTTCGCGAACCCGCATCATTGAATTCCTTGCAGGAGCCTCCCTGGTGGTGGTGACAGGAGGCATGGGCGGCGGAACTGCAACCGCAGGCTGTTCGAGCATTGCCAGGGCGGCGTAAAAAATGGGAATCCATTCCATCTTCATAATCAGCACCCCCTTCTCATTTGAAGGGCACAGCAAAAGGGAAACGGCTGAAAGCGGAATCAAAATGCTCCTGACCGATGCGGATATTGTCATATCTGTGCCGAACGACATACTCTACTCCTCAATCGCCGCACACTCTTCCGCAGAAGACTCCTTCAGGAAATCTGACGTTGAAATCGCAAAGGCGGTGCTTGGCATAGCG
>JBAZRS010000408.1:0-5415 GCA_041662825.1 Victivallales bacterium
TTTAATTCAATGTTGGATGTTGGATGTTCAAAACTTTGAAATTCCTTAACTTTATGTAACGCAAGCATTCCTGCATGCAGTTAATTTCTTCAAATACGATACAAGTTGAAAAACGGCTTAATGTATATAGGATTGGCGGAATTTCTATTTCAGTTCGCAGAAAAACCGGAATTGCTGGCAAACGGCCTCCCCTGTTGATTTCCCCTTCCCTGCGGCATCTCCTCATTTTCCCTCATTCATCTCTGCGGATTAGGACGGAAAAACGCCTTTTGATTCACTTTAGGCTCCCTTGATTTATCCCTCCCCTCCGGTTACCTTGCTGCCAATATAAAATTAAAATTCCTATCAATTTAAGAAAGGATTACTGCCGATGAGATGTTTACTTTCCGGCCTCCGGTATTCGCGAAGCCTCTTCGTTGTCATGATGATTGCGGCCAGTCCTCTTCTCCGGGCGGCTGACACCGAGACTTTCCGGGCGGAGACCCGGGGGTTCGGGAAAGTGGATGTGGATTTCCGGACTCTGGGTGAAAAGAAGAATGCATCCCTGACGACGTTTAGCGCCCAGGATCCCGAACATGCAAAGATCACCGCCTCGAAACGCCTGTCCGACCTGCTGGGTTTCGGCGATTTGAAAATTGTCGCCGACAGCGGTCTTCCGGGCAGCGTCCTCAAGCTTGACAATGTCGGCTGGTGGCTGCTCGGGACTGAAGGCTTGAAGTTCCACGAACTTTTTGCACCTGACAAAGATGCGCTTGCGAAATTCGCAAAGGAGGCAAAAGCCGTTTCCTGGACAGCGGTTCCGGCTCGCGCCTATCCGCGCTGGATGGACTGCTTCGACAACGCCGGCCCGGGCGTCTGGGTGGGCGGCGGCGGCGAACCCTACACCATCCCCGCTGACTTCGAATGGCTGAAAGAGCGGAAGCTGGCGTTCTGCACGAGGTTCCCGGACGAGTCGCGCCTGGTTGCACCGGGGCTTGCCGACAACACGATTTTCGACTGGCACAGCACTATGGCGCGCCAGTACGACCTGCCGTACCGGACGCTGCTCTTCAACGGTTCCAACGCCGGGCTGTGGAATTACTCGCCGCTGCCCTGGACGGCGGCCGAATCCGGTTTCCTGCGCCCCTGGCTCAGCTACCAGTCGAATCCGGAAAGCCATATCCACGATCCCATTCCCGCACTAGATCCATATCTGCGGGATTGGCGGCGACAGGTCAGCAAACACCTGGGCGGCGATCCGAACTGCGTCGGATGGCAGGGCTCGATCGAAGTGGGAACCGTCAGCGTGCTGGAGCTTGCCGCCGTCAGCCAGACTCCCGGCTATCGGGAGAGGTGGCACCGCTATCTGAAGGAGGAACTCGGGCTGGACCTGGCAGGGGCTGGCCGCCTGCACAAGGGTGATCCGGGCTTTTACAAGTCCTGGAATGAAGTCGAAATCCCGCAGCGCGCGGATTTCGTCGGGTGGAATCCCAAGACCTGTCTGAGCCTGCTGGGAAATTGGCAGATGCACGAGGACACCGGAAGAAGCGGCGAAAAGGCCGCCTGGTTCGATCCGTCCAAGGCACCGGCCGACTGGGTGGAAGGCGACTGCGCCGATCCGATGATCCAGGTCTACGTACCGAAACGGATGAGCTCGAAGCCGGACGAACTGCCCTTCTTCTGGATGCGGCGGAACTTCAAGGTTCCGGCCGAAAACATCGGGGGCCTCAAGTACCTGCACATCGCCCGCGGCGCATATCAGTACCACGTTACCCCGCTTTTCTCCGTATGGCTCAACGGGCGGAAGCTCAAACCGCTCAACAAGCCGCCGCGTTACGACGAGTTCAGCATGTGCTTTGCGGTGGAGGGCATCCTGCGCGAGGGCGAAAACAGCATCGTCATGAACACGTCGGGGTCGCCGGTGAACGGCTACTGCTTCCTGGGTGCCACTCCCCTGCGGGATTACCCCTTCATGGGCGAGGCGGAAAACAGGCTCTGGTTTGATGCCGTCAATTTTGGCAACCAACTGCGCATGGAACGGCTCGAAGAACGCCTTGCGGCCATGCGCGCGGCTGAGCCGAACCGTCCGTTCAAGCTGATGGCGATGAAGCATTCACTGGATCTCAGCACGGCCCTCTGCAAGAAGTACGGAGCGCACCAGCACGATACCGGACTCGCCGGCACCGGGTTCATTGCCGGCACCGGGGCGCGGCTGGCCCGCGCGCACGGTCTGCCGTGGAGCAGCGAACAGGCCGGCCCGCCGGCAAATGTCACCGAGTTCCAACAACAGATCACCTGCTACCTGATGTATGGCAACGATATCCTGGACATGGTGTTTTCAGTCAACAGCTATCGCGACCGGCCGGCCCTCGCCGCCTGGTTCGACACAAACCTCGAACTGATCCGCTGTATCGGAAAAATGCATCTGCCTGTGCCGCCGGTCGGCATCCTGTTTTCGACCCGCGCCTCGCGCCTCGGTTTCGGCGAGATGTGGAACTGGGATGCGGGCCGCGGCGCGCTTCAGGGTACGGGACGGAATTTCGCCTATCTGGAAATACCTGATTTGCAGGATTCAACGGTCTCGCAGTTTTCCGCAGTGATGGACGCCGGTACGGTGCTCATGACTGAAAAGGATGTCGAGGGAATTCTCAAGTATGTCGAGAAGGGAGGCACTTTCGTCGCACAGCACCACACTGGACGGCATTTGCCGGCAAAAGCGGACGCCTGGCCGTTGGCCAAGGCGGCGGGACTCTCAGTGACCCCGAAATGGATTACCAACGAAGATCAGGAGCGCCAGTCCTGGCCGCTTGAGAAGATCCGTTTCACGGACAAGCAGAAACTGATGCCGAGCCTGCGCGGAAAACAGATCGAAGGCAGCGGAGTGTCAATTGATTATGTCGGCACGGAAACCGGCGGGGCGGTGGCATTGCATGGCAAGGGAGATTCGATTATTCCGGTCGCCCACTGGCAGGACGGTTCGATGGCCGTGGCCGAGTGGCATCACGGAAAAGGGAAAATCATTTTCCTCGGTTCACCTTTTTTCACCCGCATGAAGGATGACAGGGGGACCTGGGTAAACGACGAATCGCGTTCTGTCCTTTTCGACGAATTCCTGACCAATCTGGGACTGCCGCGCGACAGCTGGACCGGGAACCTGCGGCTCTGGGCCGAAATCTGGCGGAGCAAGAACGGCGTTTACGACCTTTATCCCGTCGCCCGGATGGAAAAAGACAGCAGGAAGCAAGTGACCGGGCAGGTCAAGATCCGCCGGAGTTCACCTGTCAGTTCAGTCACCGACATCGGATCACTTGGGCATCCGCAGGTCAAGGTGGAGATGAAGGACGGAGGTTTTGTCCTGCCGGAAATGGAATGGACTCCGATGCAAACGCGCATGTTCGCCGCGCCGCGCGCGGAAATCGCGCATTCGGGACTCGACTGGTTCAAGGTGCAGTCGGATATCTGGCGCGCCCTGCCGGCAGTTCCGGAAAGCCTCAAGGCCCCTGAAATTCCCCTGCCCGATGACGTGATGCCACTGGCCGACGGATGGAATCTCAAGGTCAAGGGACAGCCGGACCGGGTTGTGAGCCCGGGCGCCTTCGCCACGCTCGGACTGCCGGAAGAGAGCATCGCCACGTTCGAAAAAACCGTTACTGTTCCTCCGGCATGGAAAGGTCGCAAGATCGAGCTCGCCTTCAATTCTCAGAAAGGTTCATGGGGTGTCAATCCGCAGGGGAAACTGTTCATCAACGGCCAGGAATCGCCTCTGAAAATCGAGCGGACCCGTGACCAGTCGTTCAGCCTGGACATCACTGAGGCCGCTACAGCAGGGCAGATGCGGATCCGCCTCGAGGTGGACGGCGTGAATGTCAAAGTGGTAAAACGCCAGCCGAAAAGCGACGAATGGAAGCCGACTCAAGGTCCGGACAGGCCGAACGGGGTGACGGGCATTTTCTATCTCCGGTCAACCAAGCCTGCGATTAAAACCCAGCCCCTCGGCCCCTGGTATGCGGCCACGGCCTTCAACCGTCTGCAGGCGGTCAAGCCCGGCGACAAGGTGAAATGCACCTACCTTGAGACGCGCTTCAAATTGCCTGGAGAAAAGCCGGCCAAGCGCCTGTTTCTGGAAACCAGCGCCCCCATGGGCTTTCTGATGCTTAACGGAGATGCGCGTCTGATTCCTCCGGGCATGCAGAAACTTGACATCAGCGGCCTGCTGCGCCGGGACGGCGGCGAGAACGTCCTGCGCTGGACCCCGGACACCTCATACGAGGCGGCATATGACAAGAGTTACACCGGGATTGTCCCGGAAATGAATCTGATCTGGACTGACTAGGGGAAAGTGTCTCTCAAACCGGATTATCAGCAGGAATGATCTGCGCCGCCGGCGGTATTCCGGCCGCCTATCGGCAACAGGGTGCGGAAGGCTATCGCCAATTCTTGCAGGAAGCTGGACCTGTAATCGCAAAACTTAACAAAGGCGACGGCCAAGGGCGCAACTTTTTCTGAACGCCACCAACTTGGTGGCATCTTAAAAATTTGATGCAGGAATAAGTGCCGGCAGGTTGCCAGCGATCCCAAAATGAAATTTATTGAGCTAATTTCAAAATGCAGGAAAATATTGCTGTGGCGATGTCTTCCGCTGGAGTTCACAACTTTAGTTGTGTCTTAGTATTCAAGAAGTTAGACACGCTAAAGCCGTGAACACCAACTTAAGAAATCAGCTCAATAGAGGCAATTTTGAAATTGCCTCTATTGAAATTCCTATACGTCAAAATAAAAAGCCCGCCGTTTCGGGCGGGCTTTTAATGTTCTTAATACATCTGCGAATTTCGCAGGAATCAGATTTCCTCGCCGACTTCCCAGCGGATGAAACGTTTGATGACTACTCCCGGATTCGCCTTTTCAACGGAGACTTTGTCGTCCCTTATCCAAGGCTGTTTCGTCAGGCATGATTCCGTGAACCATTTGCTTATTTTGCCGACGAGGATTTTTTCGAGCATTGCAGCCGGCTTGTCACCGAGCTGTGCGGCCGCAATTTCCTTCTCCTTGGCTATGACATCGGCCGGAACATCTTCCGGATTCAGATATTGCGGCTTGAACGCCGCAATGTGCATGCAGACGTCGTTCAGGGCGGCAGTGTTTGAGACATCGCCTTCCACGTCAATGAGAACACCGATTTTCCCGCCCATGTGCAGGTATGTGGCGCATGTGCCTTTGCTTTCCCATCTTACCGCCCTGCGGATCTGCATGTTTTCGCCGGTCACCGCGATATTCTGCGTAAGGGCGTCCTTTTCCTTTTCAAGAACCTTGGCGAGGACATCGCCGTTTCCGGCTACTTTCACAGTATCCGCGGAAATGACTTTCACAAAGTCGCGGAATTTTTCGTTCTTGGACACGAAATCGGTTTCGCACAGGATTTCCACGATCGTTCCGACA
>JBAZRS010000409.1:0-5413 GCA_041662825.1 Victivallales bacterium
TTGTTTTACAAATAAGGAACAGGCCTAATATACATGGAAACGGAACGATTCATCACATCTTCCTTAAATAAAAAGGATCTTGAGTTCGACGGCAGCCTCCGCCCCACCGCATTTTCCTCATTTCCGGGGCAGGTGAAAGTCAAGGAAAGACTCCAGCTTTTCATTGACGCCTCGAAAAAAAGGGAAGACGCCCTCGGGCATGTCCTTCTCAGCGGCCCCCCCGGCCTCGGGAAAACTACACTGGCGTATATAATCGCAAATGAACGCGGTGCGAAAATTAAAACCTCAAGCGGTCCGGTAATCGAAAAACCTGGCGACCTGGCCGGGCTTCTCAGCTCGCTTGAAAAAGGGGATGTCCTTTTCATTGATGAAATCCACAGGATGAATACGGTTGTCGAAGAATACCTCTACAGCGCGATGGAGGATTTCTTCATAGACATCATGGTGGAGCAGGGGCCGGGTGCAAGGGCGATAAGGCTTAACCTTGAACGTTTCACGCTCATAGGGGCCACCACCAGATCCGGGCTCCTCTCGTCTCCGCTCAGGTCGCGTTTCGCACTGTCATGCAGGCTGGACTATTATTTTCCGGAAGACCTCCAGAAAATAATTTTCCGCTCCGCGAAAATCCTCAAGATTAAAATAGACGACGAGGGCGCCCTCGAAATCGCCCGCCGCAGCCGCGGGACACCCAGAATCGCCAATCATCTCCTTTCCTGGTCCAGGGATTACGCCCAGGTCAGGGCGAACAGCAAGATTAACAAAGAGGTGGCATCCGCCGCCCTTGAGATGTTCGACATTGACAAGGACGGCCTTGATGAAATGGACAACCGGATATTGGAGGCGCTGGTCCATAAGTTCGGGGGTAGGCCGGTCGGGATAAAGACCCTTGCGGTTGCAGTCGGAGAAGAGGAGGGCACCATCGAAGAGGTCTACGAGCCTTTCCTCATACAAGAGGGATATATACAGCGGACACCCCAGGGACGGATTGTCACGCCCAAAACCTTGGAGAGGCTCGGTCTTGACAGCCTTCCGGAAGTAAAACGCCGCAAGTCTGCCGATGACAGGCAGATGAAGTTTTTATAAACGGGCTTATGCCCGTTTTTTTTTTGCCTTTATGTGTTTTAAGGAATGTAGCACAGGCGTCTTACCTGTGGCTTTATATAATGATTGAATTAACAAAGGAGCTGATATAATGAAACAGTGGATTACGGATTTGCTCGCACTTCAGGAAATCGACATGCGCATACGCGGTTTGAAGACGCGCCTCACAATAATTCCGGAGGAAATGTCCAAGCTTGAAAAAGAGATCACAATCGAGAAGAGCAAGCTTGATCACGCCAAGGAGTCTTTTATCGGTATCGAGCTCGAAATAAAGAAGAGGGAGTCTGCGATAAAAGACCAGAATGAAACCATGAAGAAATACAATACGCAGTCCGCCCAGATAAAGAAAAACGATGAATACCGCGCGATGATGCATGAAATCGAGAACGTCAAGAACAAGATAAGCGATATCGAGACGGAACAGCTCGGGTACATGGATAAGATTGAAGCTGCCAAAAACGCCTTCAAGTCCGAAGAGAAGCTTTTCAAGGACAGGGAGAAAGCCATTACTGAGGAAATAAATGAGCTTAAGGAGCTTGATGGGAAGCTGAAGGCTGAAATTGAAAAGCAGAACTCGCTCAGGGAGGAATTTTCAGTCAAAATAAGTCCGGATCTCCTCTCCATATATAAAAGGCTTATCGGTAAGAAATCCGGAACTCCGCTGGTCGACGTCCACCAGGGAATCTGCGGCAACTGCCACCTGAAGCTTACGCCCCAGACGGTGAATTCCGTAAGGAAGGAAATGCAGGTCTTCTGTGACAACTGCGGACATCTCCTTTATCCCGGCGAACCGAATGAGTAGATTCGCATGAAGACGGATTAATGGATTTTTGGATTGCTGGATTATTGGGTTTGAGTTCAAGAAAAAACCATAGATGCCGGATTTTAAGAAAATTTCAGAACAGGCGTTTTGGATTTTTCCCATATGGTGATCCTTGCATAACTCTTTGGTTTGCAACAATCCGATAATCCAGCAATCCAATAATCCATGGGACGGCAGTGGATGTGAATATTCACTGAACGAACAGAGGTCAGTGAATATTTACTGGCAAACAGGTTTGGAAAGGGTTGGGGTGCGGGGAAGGGAAGAACCTTCCCTCAAAAGGTTTTCACTGCCCCGCGATCAAGATTTTCAAGACTTTTACGATAGTGAGTGACCATGACAGATTCCGATCCCGCGACTAGACGTTGGTTTATGGAACTTTCCTATGACGGCACAGATTTTGCCGGTTGGCAGGTTCAGCCCAATGCGATTACGATACAGCAGGTTCTGGATGAAAAACTTTCCATTATTTACGCAAATCAGATAATCCGCACGGAATCCAGCGGAAGAACTGATGCAGGTGTTCACGCCCTCAACCAGACTGTAACCTTCACCGCCCCTGAAAGACCTATTGTCCAGGACTGGAAACTCTACAAGGCTCTAAACAGGATGCTGCCAAGCACAATAAGAATCCGAGAGGTCAAGGAGGTGGATCCAAAATTCCACGCACGTTTTTCAACTGCGGGTAAAGCATACACCTATGTGATAAACAGGGGAATCCCGAATCCGTTCACCGACAGGTGGACCTGGAACATGAGTGAGTTCACCGAGCTCTGCGAAGTTCGCAAAGCCGTGACGCATCTGGTCGGCGAACATGATTTTTCCTCGTTCACCGTCGACAGGAGTGCGATAGACGATGCGGTCAGGAAGATTTTCAGGATAGAGATACAGGAGTTCGGGGAGCTTGTCTGCCTGACATTTGTCGGAGAGGGATTCCTTTATAAAATGGTTAGAAGCATCATGGGAACCCTCGCCTTTGTAGGCAACGGCAGGATAAAAGCTGAAGATGTCCGAGATATTCTTGAAAGCAAAAACCGGATTTCATGCTATGACACTGCGCCTGCAAGCGGGCTTTTCCTTGTAAAAGTCTTCTATGACGAGAAAGCCGTGAATGATTTCAAGCTGGAGAAACCACCTTTCTGGACCTGAATTGTTTTTTTGCTAGTTGTCAAACCATTATTGGCTGTTTTTGAAATTCAAAGACAACACCAATAATACGTTAACTAGACATTGCTCGAAAAGGTATAATAAGAACACCCCTCACGGGGTTAACTACCAACAAAAACTTTGAATTTGAGGCGAATTCGTTTGGTAGTCAAGCTCGTAAGAGCTGTTCCCAAAAACCTTTTCGAGCGGGCTCTAACTAGCAATGAATACGATATTAAAGTTGATAACAAGCATGTGACCCAAGGTATCAAAAAAACTTCAAGGAGAATAGAAAATGAGAACTTGGGAAAAATCTGCTTTAAGGTAAAATTTCTTGCAATGGCTATGCTTTTAAACTTCTCTATCGTCCCAATTGCCTGCGGTGGTGAGAATGTTGGCAATGCCAAATTGCCTGTTGAACAGTGTGTGATTAAGGGAACTGTAAAAGATGCAACGATGCCTTCTCTTTCAGATGAAAAGATAATTGTTGCCGCACATAAATTCATACATGCGCGCAAAACAGAAGTTGTCTATTGTTCTCTTTTCCTTGATTTTAATAGCATTTCCCTTGAAGGAAGAGTTATAGATGAGAATGGAGATCCTATCCCCGGCATACCGTTAACAGCAAATCAGGTTTTAAAAGAGGATTGGGATTCTCGAGAGTATACTCCGGATTTATGGGTTACCAAATCTGGTGCAAACGGTCGTTTTTTTTATCAGTAAAATACCCGGCACAAACTTTCTTAAGCTAGCAGGATACTTAAAAGGAGGATATGAGGGCGCTATTGAGTTCATAAAACTTACTGCTGAATTCAGAGGTTATATACAGGAGTCCTCCAATATTGTGGAAGTTTCTCTAATCACGGAAAATTTATTGCAATATGCCAGACGTTTTAATAAGGTACAAGATAATGCAACATTGCTTTTTGTTCCTGATAAAACAGTAGTGCAGGAGAAAGATGGATTAAAATTTCCTTTAAGTAAAGGTGATGTTATTTACGATATCACGGTCAGACTAAAGAAGGCGAATACCGTGAAGACCGAAGGTATCTCAGAGGTGCGATGAGCGGAGTTGATAGAGCTTATGGAAAATAATACTCGTACAGTCGGCGTGATGCCGGTTAACGGATGAGTTGAAACTCAAAGACGCAAAAGAATTTTAAGCATTCTTGTCCGAGATTTATACGTTGTGGCATATGGCCGGTTATACACTGCGCTCATATAGGAATTCATCTTCGCCCTGAATATTGGAATTTGGAGCTTGGAGTTTATTTGTTTGCATGGTATGTTATTCCGTATAAGTTGAACTAATACGGAGTATCATCCCTAAAAGGCTGCACGTTATGTTTGAGAGAATTTTAAAAATAAATCTGGAAAACAAGAAGTCCGGATTCCTCTGGGGGCCGAGGAAAACTGGGAAAACCTGTTTCCTCAGGCAGCTTTTTCCTGAGAGTACATCTTATGATTTCCTGAAAACGGATATTTATTTCAAGATATCGAAGGAGCCTTCCGTTTTACGACAGGAGTTGTCAGCCATGGAAAGTTCGGGAAGGCTCAGTCAGCCGATTATTCTCGATGAAGTTCAAAAAGTTCCTTCCCTGCTGGATGAAATTCATTGGATGATTGAAAATAATGGCTGGCAGTTTGTGCTCTGCGGATCAAGTCCGAGGAAGCTAAAAAGAGGACATGCGAATCTTCTTGGCGGACGTGCCTGGAGGTTTGAAATGTTTCCCCTTGTATCCCGGGAAATTCCAGATTTTAATTTGCTTGACGCATTAAATCGAGGTCTGATTCCTTCGCATTATACGGACAGAAGTTACAGGCGTTCACTCAAGGCGTACATCCAGGATTATCTTAAAGAGGAAATTATGACGGAAGGCTTGGTGAGGAATCTTCCGGCTTTTGCCCGTTTCATGGATTCGATTGGTTACAGCCACGGGGAAATGATAAATTTTTCCAACATATCCAGGGACTGCGGAGTTGATGCCAAGACAGTAAAGGCGTATTATGAAATACTCGTTGACACCCTGTTAGGCGTTTTTCTTCATCCGTTCTCAAAAAAGAGCGGGCGCCAGATTATTTCAAGCACTCCTAAATTCTATCTTTTTGATGTTGGAGTTGCCGGTTTTCTCGGGAAAAGGGAAATCAAGGAGGAAAGAGGGGAACAGTTTGGACGCGCCTTTGAGCATTTTATCCTTATGGAACTCCTTGCTTATCGCAGTTATTCGGAAAAAGATTTCAGAATTACATACTGGAGGACAAAATCCGGGATTGAGGTGGATTTCGTCCTCGGAGACGGCCAGGTCGCCATTGAAGTAAAAAGCGGACGCAATATAGACGCTT
>JBAZRS010000410.1:0-5408 GCA_041662825.1 Victivallales bacterium
TTTGTGGAAGATTATGCGTAAAACAAGGCGGAGAATTAAAAATTCCAACAAGCGCAGAATAGATGCCATAGAAGAAATAAAGACCACAGAAGAGCTTTTCCTGCAAAGGGGAAGAATAAATATTGGCGTGTGCCTGCCATTGGAATATGATGATAAAAAATTACCGATTCACCCTTATTTACTTGGTGCATGGCTTGGAGACGGGCACTCTTTATGCGGAAAAATAACATGCGGCGACAAAGAACTTTTTGACAGGATATCATCTTATGGATATACCATGTCTAAATTTGAAGGATTGACAAGGAATATTTACGGTTTAATAAAATCGCTGAGAAAGCTGGGATTGAAAAAGAATAAACATATACCGGAAGAATATATGAAATCCGGGATAGATCAGCGCATGGAATTATTGCGCGGACTCATGGATACCGACGGGCATTCCAATACCAGGGGAACTGCTGTATTTACAAACAACAATATGACTCTGGCGTATCAGGTGTACGAGCTTGCCGTATCTTTGGGATTGCGTCCCAGGATTCGAAGATATCAGTATTTGTTGAAAAAGAATAAATACAATATTCCATACTATTATTCTTATTGGAAAGTCAGCATGCAGTCTTTTAAAGACAGGAGAATATTTCATATAAAGCGCAAATTTGACCGCGCAATTTCAAAATACACCCACAGGAACACGAGACTTATCAAATCCATGGAAAAGACAGCATCAGTGCCAACAAGATGCATTCAAGTTGAAGGCGGAATGTATCTCGCGGGAAAAGAACTGATTCCAACTCACAATTCGACAATCATAACTTTCGCCAAGAATATTCAGGATGTCATCATAGATTCAGATGAAACCGTAGGTATCTTCTCGCACACGCGTCCGATTGCCAAGGCCTTCCTCAAGCAGATAATGCGCGAACTCGAGGACAATGAATATCTGAAAAGCCTTTTCCCGGACATATTCTACTGGGAGCCGTGGAAGGAAAGCCCGTCATGGAGTATTGACAACGGGATAATCGTGAAGCGCAAAGGGAACCCGAAGGAATGCACGTTCGAGGCGTGGGGCCTTGTGGACGGCCAGCCGACTTCCAAGCATTTCCGGATACTGGACTATGATGATGTTGTCACAAAAGAATCCGTGAACACTCCCGATCAGATAAAGAACTGCACACAGGCATGGGAACTGAGTTTGAATCTGGGTGCGAGGAACGGAAGGATACGGGTTATCGGCACCCGGTACCACTACTCGGACACCTACCGCACCATGATTGAGCGAAACGCTGTCAAGCTGCGCGTGTATCCGGCCACCGTGGACGGTACGGTGAACGGGGAGCCCGTATTGCTGACCAGGGACGAACTCCGCAAGAAGCGGGACAGTCAGGGGCCGTACACGTTCAGCTGCCAGATGCTCCAGAACCCTGTTGCGGATTCCGCAATGGGTTTCAATGAAATCTGGCTGCGGCACTATGACAGGCTGAAAGACATGAGGGGATGGAATATTTACATAATAGTTGATCCGGCCGGGGAAAAGAAAAAGGAGAACGATTATACCGTAATGATGGTGATCGCGCTGTCGCCTGACGGCAATTACTATCTGATCGACGGACTCCGGGACCGGCTCAATCTCACCCAAAGGACAAAACGGCTCTTCAATTTCGTCAGGAAATACAAGCCGCTGGCCGTGGGATACGAGAAATACGGCATGCAGTGCGACATTGAACACATCCAAGAACGCATGGAGCATGAGAATTACCGCTTCAAGATTATCCCGCTTGGCGGTCAGACATCTAAGAATGACAGGATCCGCAAGCTCATTCCCGTATTCGAACAGGGACGCATGATAATGCCGCACCGCCTGCTGTTCAGCGACTACGAGGACAGGCTGCACGACATGATTCAGGAATTCATAACCGACGAGTATCTGGCGTTCCCGGCCTGTGTGCATGACGACATGTTTGACTGCATGGCCAGGATACTCGAAGATGATCTCGGGACGTTCTTCCCGGAACTCGAAGAGCATGAAATCAAAAAAGCTCCCAAACCCTACGATCCCCTTGCCTAATTTTCCGCAAAATAGCTGAGACATTTCCCAAGTCTGGCCAATACCGGTGATATTTTACTATTACATCAAGCATGTGTGGCATGCGAATGAACTCAAAAAGACGGTTAAAATGAAAAAGTAATTTTTAAAAAAACAAATAGAACGAGTCCGGAGTAATTAACCGGGCAAGTGAAGCAATTCAAAGAGCCGTTCAGGGCTGAACACCTGAACGGCTCTTTTTTATTTGGTTTCAAACGGAGAATCACCATGTGTGTAGTCGAAAGCATTCTCACCACAGCAATAGGAGCCGCAGTGTCCGGCAAGGGTAAAACTCCGGATGCGCCTCCGCCTCCGCCCAAGCCTCCAATCCCGGCAACACCGCCGAAAGAATCCGACAGCCGCACCCGCAAAATCAAAGACGATACCGCGAGAGCCGCCGCCGGCGAATACGGCATAGCCGCTACCAACAAGACCGGAGGCCTCGGATTAACAGGAACTGCTACAACTTCCAAGAAAACACTACTGGGAAGCAATGGACAATAAGCCCGAAAAAACCAAGGACATTGAAGAAGAGGCCATGAAGGCCATACGCCGCAGGCACCAGAACCTTGATTCTGAATTCGAGGAATGGCGTACACACGGCATAGAACTGCGCGACTACATGTTGCCGCGGCATGCGCGATCGCTCGACGCGAACACATCCGATGCACAGAATGACGGCAAGAAGAAACACCAGAAGGTAATCGATTCAACCGCAGAAGATTCAGTGGATATTCTGGCGGCCGGCATGAAAAGCGGAGTGTCTTCGCCCTCATATCCCTGGTTCCGACTGGTCATCCAGAACAAAAAGGCGATGAAGAGCAAACCCGTCAAGGAATGGCTATTCTATATTGAAGACCTGTTCCGCACTATCTTCATCCAGTCAAACATCTATTCGATGCTTCATCATTCCTACATGGAACTGCCGGTATTCGGAACTGCATGCGCCCTCCTGAAGAAAGACGCTGAAAAAGTGATTGTGGCGCGTCAGATGACATTCGGGGAATACAGGCTGGCTCTCAATTCCAAATACGAAGTGGATGCGCTTTACCGCGATTTCTGGATGACAGCCGTGCAGCTTGTGGAGGAATTCGGAATTGAGAATGTCACAGATCCGGTGAAACGCGCATTCGAAGACGGGAACACGGAGACGCTTTTCAGGGTAATACACCTGATAGAGCCCAATGACGAAAGAATAAAGATAGTCAATTCAAAGAAACGGAAATTCCGTTCAGTTTATTTCGAATACGCTTCAGATGAAAACCCCGGCAAAAATCTTTCGGCCTCCGGCTTTTTGAATTTCCCCGTGATGGCCGCCAGGTGGCGCGTCGTGGGCTCAGATGTTTACGGTAGCAGTCCCGGAATGAAACTCCTGGGCGACACCAAGATGTTACAGAAAATGAACGCCAAGTATCTGGAGGCCGTGGACAAGGTACTGAAACCGCCGATGCGAGCGCCCGGTGAACTTAAAGGGACAGCCGTCAATCAGAATCCCGGCGAAATCACATTTCTCAATAACAAGCTCCAGGGACAGGATCCCGGACTTGCACCGCTTTATGAAGTCCGTCCCGACCTCGGAGCCGCCGCCATGGAAATGGAAAAAGTCCGCATGCGGATAAAGAACGGCTTCTTTAATAACTTGTTTTTAATGCTCCTCGAGCAGACCGGCCGCATGACCGCCACCGAAGTGGCGGAGAGGCACCAGGAGAAACTAACCCTGCTTGGCCCTGTGCTTGAGAATATCCATACAATGTTGAATCAGCTTATATCCACCACTTACGATTACTGCATGGAAGACGGCCTCATACCTCAGCCCCCTGAAGAGATCCAAGGACAGCCCATCAAGATTGAATACATAAGCATAATCGCCCAGGCGCAGAAGCTTGTCGGCCTGCAGGGAATTGAACGCATAGCCGGATTCATAGGCAATCTTGCCGCCGCGAACCCTGAAGCCCTGGACAAACTAAACACAGACGAGGCTATAGACGCTTATGCGGACGCTCTGGCAGTACCGCCGTCAATCATCCGGGACAACAAGGAAGCCGGAGCCAGGCGCGAAGGCAGGGCGCAGCAGATGCGGAACGCGCAGATGCTTGAGCAGGCCGGACAGATGGCCGGAGCCGCCAAAGTCATGAGCGAGACTGACACGACACGCCCGAACGCGCTTACTGCAATTATGGGAGGGCCGCGATGAAAACCAAAACCGCTCTCAGCCAGCAGGAACGAAACGACCTGGTAAACGTGATGGGCACCCCGTCTGGACGTGCGCTGATATGGCGGCTCCTCGACGTTGAAACCGGCTTTCACAATTCCGCCTACACCGGCAACGCCGCCACCTACTACAACTTGGGCAAACAGGATGTGGGCCGCGACCTATACGATGACATCTGGATCACATGTCCGGATTCATATATCCAAATGAGACGAGAAGCTGAACAAAGGGAGATGGTAAATGAACGAAAAGCCGACTGATCAAGCGACAACGGGTAACACCGGAACGACGCAAGACGCTGGCAAAACCGAAGGCGCTGCCGCTGCGGCAACTCAGCAGCAGGCCACCGGCGCGACGAATGCGGGAGCCGCAACGGCTCAGACCCAGACAGGCAAAAAAGACGACGGCAAATCCCTGCTCGGAGGGGATGAAACCGCATCCGGAACACAAACACAGGAGGACCAGGGAGCCAAAAAGGACGAAGGCAAAGAATCAGAGACGGTGCCGGAGAAATACGAATTCAAGACACCTGACGGGATGCAGATCGATCCGCAGGCCCTTGAAGCGGCCACCCCGGTGCTGAAAGAACTTGGACTGCCCCAGTCCAAAGCCCAGAAGCTTGTCGATGTTTATGCCGCCCTCCAGAAAGAGCAGACGATCAGGGCTGAAACCGCTTTGATAAACCAGCGCAAGGCTTGGCGCGAGGAAATAACCAAAGCCCCGGACGGAGCTGAAACTGTTTCCATGGCCAGGAAGGCGATCAAGCAACTCGGAGATGAGACGTTTGCAAACATGGTTACTACGTCATGGATGGGCGACCATCCCAGTGTAATCAGATTCCTTGCGAATGTAGGCCGCCTTATCGGAGACGACAGGATAATCGACGGCTCGCGCGGATCATTGGCCAAACCCACCCTTGAGCAGCGTTTTTACCCGAATCAGAAATAGAAAATAAACCAAAAGAGGAGAGAAGAAATGTCAAATCCGACAATGATGGACCTTGCCAGAAGGCTTGGTGAGAACGACAAAGTTTCCGCAATCATCGAAGTGCTTGCGGAGAACAACGAAATCCTTGAAGACATGGTGATGATTGAAGGCAATCTCCCCACCGGT
>JBAZRS010000411.1:0-5401 GCA_041662825.1 Victivallales bacterium
ACTTGACCAGAAGCAGGCAGCACTCATAAAGGCGGTCAAGAATTTCCGCCCGCAATTGATGGTGCCGGTTCTGCAGATGGGACTGAATGACCCGAACAATGCAATTCGGGTTCAGGCTGCAGCCGGTCTGGCGAAAATCCAGGACGACTTCCACAAAAAATACACTTATTATGAGAGTAAAGTCGTTGGAAAAACCGAGAGCACCGAGGAACTGATTGATTTTGCCAAGCTTTGTGAAGAATATTCCGCGTCTCAGCTGCTGAATTCGGAGCGGAAATCGGCAATAATCAGGGAAAGCATAAATCTCTATGAACGCTGCGTCAATCTCTCCCCCGACAATATCGACCTGAAGATTTCCCTTATCCGCATGCTTATGATCAACGGAAATACGGCTCGGGTAAATGGACTTCTTGACGTAGTTCTTCCCCATGTAAAAAACCCTTCTCCGGCAATCGCCCACACTTTGATGGAACTGCTCTTTAAAATGAACCGGTTCGCTGAAATGCGCCATTTTGCCAACGAGTGGAAATTGGAGATGAATAAAAATTTCGGTTATGCCATAAACGAGAAGGTTGAGCTTTGGAGCGGTAATCCTTCCGGGTTGAATTTAGATTGGAAATCCAAATGAGGAAAATAGACATATGCATAATCCTTGAAGGGACTTATCCGTTTGTACACGGAGGCGTTTCCTCATGGGTTCACGAGATGATCCTTAACCAGAAGGATTTTACTTTCTACCTTATTTGCATTGTCCCTTCAGATTTTTCCGACAAACCCTGCTTTAAAATCCCCGACAATGTAGTCGGGATGCAGATTCTCCAGTTGACAACAATCAGGAAACAAAGATTCAGGCTAAGATTATTCGACGGAAAAACAAAGGCTTTTTTCAAAAAGATGAGGAATCCCCTCATGAATCTGGCAAAGCAACGGGGAACTCTGGATGATTTCAAGACTATTGTAGACCTATTCAACTGCTACCGCCACAAATTGGACGAATACGACCTCCTGAAATCCACATATTCCTGGGATCTGATGCTGGAAATATATGAAGAGACAATGCCGGAAATATCATTCATGGATTTCTTCTGGTCCTGGCGCACGCTCATAGGCGGTCTTTTTTCAATAATGATGGCAGACATCCCCGCGGCCGGATGCTACCATACGATATGCACCGGTTATGCGGGAATCCTTATGGCCAGGTTAAAATATGAAACAGGATCCTCCTGCGTCCTTACCGAACACGGAATATATACAAGTGAGCGCCGCTTTGAAATCTCCTTTGCGGAATGGCTGGTTGATCAGAAATCATTTTCGATGTCGGTAAACAAATCTAAAGACAATTATGAGCTTCGCGACATGTGGATTGATTTTTTTGTCCAGTACGGCCGCTTCTGCTATCTGGCGTCCGACATGGTGATAAGCCTTTTTAAGGACAATTTGAAAATACAGGTCGCCGCAGGGGCTCCTCCTGAAAAATGCAAGGTTATTCCAAACGGAATCAACCTGGAACGCTACGGGTCTGTAATCCCTTCGAGCGGGCACCCCCCATCAGTCGCCTTCATCGGAAGGATCACCCCCATAAAGGATGTTAAAACCTATATCCGCGCCGTCGGTCTCCTTTGCAAGAACGTGCCTGATCTGAAGGCTTATATCATCGGCGGACACGACGAGTCGCCGGAATACTATGATGAATGCCTCGAACTTATCGATGGAGAATACCTTGGAGACGTAATCAAATTCACCGGAAAGGTGGATATCATCAAATATCTCCCGTTAATCGATGTAGTCGTCCTGTCGAGCATAAGCGAAGCGCAGCCTCTTGTAATTTTGGAAGCCGGCGCCGCAGGCATTCCTTCTGTCGCCACCAACGTAGGTGCATGCAGGGAAATCCTTGAGGGTGCCGAAGGGGATGATTTCGGCCCGGGCGGCATAGTAGTCCCCCTCGCCTCCCCGTTGTCAATGTCTGACGCCCTTTCAAAGATGCTGCTTGACGAAGAATTTTACGCCAAATGTTCAACCGCCATAAAAAAACGGGTTGAAAAATACTACAGTTCAAAAGATCAATTCAAATCATACCATGATATTTATCGGGATATGATCAACGTGAACAGCCAATATCCAATACGGAATATCAAATGATGAAGCACATGGCAATTGCAACATAGAGGAACGTTTTTATGGCTGGAATAGGTTTTGTATTAAGGAAACTGTCGAAACAGGATAATCTGTTCGCATGGGCCAGCGCACACATCAACGCCACGATTCTGGCGACTTTCCCGTGGATTTTCACGATTATCGCGTTCTGGGCGGTAACACTGAGCATCTCGACTTATATGCCCATATCCGATTCCATGAATTTCACCATAATCATCATATACAATTTTTCCTTCTCATCGGTATTCTGCGGACTTTTAACGATGGCGTCGACAAGATACATCGCAGATTGTGTTTATGAAAAGGACACCACTCCGGTTCCCGGAATGATGCTGGGAACCATAATTATTTTCCTGGTGACGCAAACCCCCCTTGTGGTCTGGTATTACTTTTTCTTCCTGTCGATGGACAACTCCCTGGCATTGCTTTCCGTAGCAAACTATCTTGCCATTGGGATGATATGGCTGACAAGCGTATATCTTACCGCAATCAGGAATTACCATTCCGTTTTAGTCGCATTCGGGGTTGGCCTATTGATTTCAATTGTCTGCTCCTATTTCCTGGGCAGCCTATTCGCAGTCAACGGGGTCATGGCCGGTTTTAATATCGGGCTCGGTTTCTGCCTCGCACTGATCCTCTCCAATATCCTAAGCGAATACCCCTATCCGTTTAAAAAAGTTTTTGCAATATTCAGTTATATAGGGAAATTCTGGCTTTTAACCCTAAGCGGCCTTATCTACAACCTCGCCATATGGATTGACAAGCTGATAATGTGGTTTGCCCCAGACTCCACAGTAACCGATTCAGGGCTCAGGGTTAATTTCACGTATGACAGCGCCATGTTCATGGCGTATTTGACATTTATCCCGGCCCTTGGAGCCTTCATTTTCAGCCTGGAAGCGTCTTTTCACGAAAAGTATGTCATATTTAACAATGACAACAACCGGAAAGTGAATTACGCCAAGGTTGTAGAAAACCAGATCAACCTGATAACAACCTTGAAATCCGGCATCAATCATTTTATCGCTTTTCAGGCATTATTCACCATCGGGATAATATTGCTTTTCCCTACATTGATGAAACTTTTCAATCTTTCACTTCTGACGCTGGGGATTTTCCGTTTTGGGGCAATAGGGGCCTTCTTCCACATGCTGTCGCTTCTCCTTACTATTATCCTTTCATACTTCGACTGCAGAAAATCCATTTTATTCATCCAGCTGGTTTTCCTTCTGCTTAACGGTGTACTCACATTCCTTATCATGAAGACGGATTTCATTTATTACGGGCTGGGATACATGATCGCGGCAATGGTTACTTTTGCAGTTGCGGCCATACTGACTATCAAACACATGAGGCATTTGCCATACCATACATACATCACAAACAATACTTCCATTTGAACCCGGTTGCAGCTGTGACCCAAGCGGTTTCCCCATTTATGGAATATTGAGCCTGACAATATTCACCGGCTTCAAGGGAATCTGCCGCCATGCAGAAATTAAAACTTATATTCGAATAGCCGGCAGTGCTTATGGCTTTTTTATTGGTTATATATCTTTTGTTGGAACATTCGAATTTATAAGCTCCCATGCATAAGGGCGCAGAAACATCCCTGTAATAATTGCCAATCCCTTCGATTGTCCAAAGTGTGGTAAGATTGTTTGCTTCAAAACCGTCATAGAATAAAGTGGTGCCGGCGTGTCCAATGCATGCTAAAGAAATGAGTAGTATTACGACAAGAGAAACTTTCATAACCACCACCCCCTGTGAAGCATTATTTTCTATGAATACTCTTGTGATGCTTAAACAACTCTAATATGCCGGAAAATCAAGATTAAAAGAGATGAAAAAAAGGCGCCCCGAGAGTTTGTTATGGCGAACAAATTTCCCGGGGCGCCTTGGGGGGGGTTATCTTGCGTTGGCGCTTTCCTTGAAAGTCAGGGCACTGCTCCATTCACCCAGAGTTCCGTCATTGCGGCCGGCGCACACTTTCCAGCTGTAGGAATGATTAGGAGTCAAACCCTTATTGAAATTTGTGCCAGTGGCAGTGACTTGCATTGTACCCGCAACCATGCCGGTTGTGAGATCTGTGATTATAAGCTTGTAGTAGTCGGCATTTTTTACTGAAGTCCATTCACACCACGGCCATGC
Source organism: Victivallales bacterium (assembly GCA_041662825.1). Lineage (GTDB taxonomy): Bacteria > Verrucomicrobiota > Lentisphaeria > Victivallales > GWF2-50-93 > GWF2-50-93. The sequence continues at coordinate 4,306 of JBAZRS010000411.1, forward strand.
ATCGTCTATCGTGCCGGTGGGTGTGAGGGGGTTGGGGGCGGGGATGGAAAGGGCGGTGTTAGGCTGGACTGTGAAGACAAGGGCCGGGCTTGGGATTCCCGAAATGCCGCCGTTGCTACTCTGTGCTGTCACCACGACTTGGTATTGATGTCCGGATTTCAGCGCTGTCGTGGCTGTAAAAGCGGTTGTTGTAACAGTACGTCTGATGATCCCCGCCTGCCCTGTAGTCAGATCGTCAACTTTCAACAGATACCTGCCGGCATTGCTTGCTGCCGCCCACTTGAACTTCGGTTTAAGCAAGGTGGTCGTCGTGCCCGGAAGAATCCAACTCGTGACCTGTCCCGGGGTCGATGCTGACGCAGCTTGTACCGTTACATAAAGGGATGTTGTTGTTATCGCTTCGCCGTCAGTTGCGCTGACGCTCAGAAGATAATTTCCCGCCGCGGAAAATGTCACTGAACGCGCTGAAACGGCGGAGTATCCGGAAATGTTGAAGATCACAGTGCCTGTACCGCTGACTTTTGACCATGAATAGTTGAGAGAAGAGGGTCCGTTGTCCGGGTCAGTCGCCCTGACATCCACTGTGGCGGGAACAGAGGCAAACGGTGAGACGGGGGTGATCCATGCCGAGGCGGTGATCTTAGGTGACTGGTTTTCAGCTGTCAGCTGAGTGCCATCGCCTGATTCGGAAGCGCCGATGTCAACGGCTGCGCCTGAGAGGCGGACATTGTCAAAAAGGTCTTTCTCCCCGGTGGCGGAAACGTATGCCGTATTGCCGCTGTCAATCGCCGGAGAAGCGTCTTGGAGATGAACGTCAAAGAGGGCAAGATCCAGGAAAAGAGGATCGGCGAAAATTGAATGGGAATCCTGTCCAGATGCGGTTTTAAAGGCTGCGAAGTTCTCATAGTCCTTGTTTTTCCAGTTCCATATTGCATTATCGGCTCCGCCGGGGGTGTAATAGAGATTGTAGTCGAACGTGTTATTGTAGGAGCTGGCTGTGCCGAAAGGGTTTGTCACCGGAATATTCTGTGAACTGGTGTAGATGATGTTGTTACTGACCACATTGTCGTGGGCCTGCTGTACCAGGATGTCGCCG
>JBAZRS010000412.1:0-5392 GCA_041662825.1 Victivallales bacterium
CGTAATTCGATTGTTCAAAGTTGCGGCCCTTGACCGCCCAATTAAAATTCCGAATCATTTATTCTTCAATTCTTGTACAAGGTCCAATGGCATGGCGAGTTTTAGGCTCAGGACTATCCATAATATCACATTTGCAAGGATTATTGCCGTTATCAAAAACAGTGTCAGCCATGGTATTCCGGCCCCTTGTTCGAGAAATGAGGGGGTTACTGCGATGAAAGCGCTGATTAAACCGCAGGCCAGGCCGGCGCCGACCAAGGCGGAATGTTCCAGCAATATGATGCGCATAATCCGTTTTTTTGAAAACCCCACAGCCTGCATGACTGCAAATTCCCTTTTACGTTCCATAATGTTTTTCATGGTCATTGCGCCCAGTCCTGCTGTTCCGATAATAAATCCCAGGGCGCCAAGCATCAGAAATATGTCAAGGTAAGTATTTTCAACTTTATTGAACTCGGCGAGTCTTGCCGAGGCGGGCATGACATCAAGCCCCATGTCCTCGAACTTTTCTGAGAGCTCCCCTTGCAACAGCTTAACTGACGAGAGCGGGGCATTTACCAGCAGCACCTTTGTTCCCCCGACAGAGGGATAGAGTTTTTCCAGATATTTCCCGGAGATCAGTATCCTGCCTTGAAAAACAGAGTTTCCGAGTCCGGCAATAAGCCTGACCTTGAATGGCTTCCCGCTTTCGTCAATATAGTCCAGGGTGTCGCCCACCGATTTGCCGAGGCCCCACAGGATTGTAGACTGGTCTGCTATCCCGGCGACAGTATTGTCGTCAATCTTGGTGTTTAGGGATTCCCAGGCATTATCAGCCGATATTGGGCCTGAGGTTTTGACAAAACTGAACGCTTTTCTTTCTCCGAATGCCATTGGATCAACCCCGAGCAGAGCCGGATTCCGGACACGGTTCAAGTTAAGGCAGCTGGCATCGTCTCCGGATTTCATCCGCAACTGCACAAATTTTAATTCCTGAAAACCTTTGCCGTCTAATCCATATGCGGATTTCCCTTTTTGAGTGTTCAAATCATACACGACAGGCAATGTCGACTCGCAGTAGAACTGGAATCCCCCGGTTCCGGACTTCGGACTGTCCTGATCTGACAACGGGCTATGCCGGTTGATACCTACGGAGTAAACCATGAAGATTCCAACCGCCATCAATGCCGCCACAATTAAATTCCTGCCACGCCTTCTCATCATGTTCTGAACCACCAGGCTCATACCGTCAAATCTCCGGTTCATGCTCAGGCTTGCCTTTCCCAATAAAAGATTGGAAAGAGTCAGGCTGGATATTAAAAGCAGGAATCCCGCGCCGAAAAACATGGTTGCGACATCCTTTCCCCTCATTTGCATGGCACAGGAGAAGACAAGGATGATTCCGGCAAGGGAAATCCAGAAGACAATAACGGCGAACCTGCTGTTTCCGCGGGAAATTCCCGGGAGGCCGTCGCTTTCGGACAAGAGCGTTGCGGCTGTTGATTTAAGTTGCCGTTTTGCCGCAAACCACATGCTGGCCATGGAAAGCAGCATGGAGATTGCGAATCCGATGGCCAGGGTGGACGGGGTGATTTTAATTTTCAGGACAGTATTGCCGACCGCACCCTGCCACAGTGTTTCGAGGAGAAATACAACTGAATACAGATAAAGTATTCCTGCAAATATTCCCGCAAGGCTTCCTGCAAAAGCAACGAGGGCGCCTTCCCGCAGGAAAAGCTTCCTGATTGCAGACGGTTTGAACCCCAGCGAAAGAAGAATAGCCATGTCCGGCCTGCGCTGTTCCATGTTCAAAGAGAAAAAGATCGACAACAGCAGCATGGCGGATATTATAATGAAAAAACTCAGGCCAAGGAAAAGCTGGCCAAAATCTACGGAGCCCTTGGCCGCCAGAAGCGCATTTTCCCTTACGGCCTCAAACGACAGCCCGACATCTTTCGGATCAAGTGAACTGAGAATCGTCCGGGAGATGTCCGACTTGCTGTTGTCCGGAATCGGGTATCTTACCGCAGTGAGGTTTCCATACTTATTTGACCACAACTTTTGTGCAGCAGGAAAGCTCACAAACGCCTTTGGCGTCCCTTTATGACTTTTCCAGTAATCTTCATCTTTGGTGCGTATTTTAGTCAGGTCGACAGGGAAGCCGGGATCCCAGTCATTGCATGTTTCCTTCTGGGATAAGCCCGGAAAATCCGGCATCAGCTCCATGTCATTGGCGAAACCCTCGATTGGCACTATTTTCTTCACCCTCAAGGAAACGGTCTCCTCGCCGAGAGTCCTCATCGGTCCAATCACATAATACCTTAATTTTATATTTTGTCCCACCGTGGCGTGCAAGTCGTCAGCCAGCCACTGATTGATGATTATTTCATCATCGGCCAATTCCACCGGAAGCATGGACTGGTCCAGCCCTGCAATAAATGAATAAGGCGTTTGCCGCCCGTCATGGCTGAACTCGTTGATGAAATAAGAGAAAACAGGGATGGCGTTCCTACCGCTTTCAAGAGCTGTTTTACTCAAGAGCGGACTTAAGAAAATCTGCTTGCTCTTGAGTTCGTAAACTTTTAAATCGGAAAGCTCGCTGATCCCCAAGCCCAGATCCTCCAATGTCAGAGAGGCCTTCAATATCGAAGCATCCGCCGCAGATTTGCCATTTGCGCCTTGGCTGCTCTTTGCCAAAATGAGATTTGCCCTATCCGGCATATCAATCTTTAAGGACAATTCGGTCCTGGACATGAAAACATTCATAGGCGGCAGCTGGCTGGCGTCAAGGCTGAAATTCCCCAGCTGGGTGTCAGAAATGATTTCATGCACGCGGAGCCGCAGTCTTGCCGCCGCAGCAGCATCTTTCTGGATAAGTACCGTATCTGCCGGCATGAACGAGGGTGTTTCAACACGGATTATGAATTCATCTCCTTTTTTCAGGCCTGATCTTCTGGCAAACTGCTGATTTATGATGGCGGCGTCCCCGGGTATGCTGATGGGTGTTTTTTCTGCGATCCTGAATTTCCAGAATTCATCGTCGACTCCGTATATCCTCACTTGATTGATCCGTTTCTCCCCGCCCCCCATAACGGCTATCCCGTTTGTGGCAATCACGGAGCTTGTGAAGAGCGTGGATCTCTGTTTAATCCTGTCGGCAAGGTCGGCTTTGAAAAAAACGCCGTTGGCGGCAAGCGCATATTCAATCCGGCCAAGACGGTTCAGGTTTATGTATTCGAGGCTGAACCGCAGGGAGTCGCCCAGCATCAATGCGCCGGTCAATACGGCGGTGCTTATCATGGCGCCGGAAAAAACCGCCAATAGGGTTTTCCAGTGGTATGTCATGTTGCGATATGTCAATAAGAGATAGTTCAACGGTTACTCCACAATTCAAGGTTTCCTTGTTAATTTTTCCGGAACGGAAAAATTTTCTTATTCCAAATAGAGTTGCGGCCTTCAGCCGCCTGATTTCTCTTCGAGCATTCCGTTCTCCAGCTTAAACTTGATCCGCATCAAATCTGCGACAATGTCGGAATGAGTCACCACAACAAGCGTTGTCCCGTACTCCTCATTAAGCTCAATGAGAAGTTTCGCCAGCACAGTGGCCGTTGAAGTGTCAAGAGAACCGGTCGGTTCGTCGGCCATAATTATCTTAGGTTGGTTGATCAATGCCCTTACTACAGCCACCCGCTGGCATTCACCGCCGGAAAGCTTTCCCGGAAAGGTGTTCACTTTGCGTTCCAGTCCGACTCTCTTCAGGAGTTTATGCGCCCTGGCAGACACGGCATCACCGTTTTCCCTGCACTCGACAATGCTTGGCAGCAGGACATTTTCAATTACGGTGCACTGTGGAAGCAGGCAGTGTGCCTGAAACACAAAACCCACATTCCGGTTCCTGAACAAGGCCAGATCGTCAGTACACATGCCCGTCAGTTCCCGCCCTGCAACAGAAATCCTTCCTTGATTCGGGACATCCAGCCCGCTCATCATATTGAGCAAGGTGGTCTTCCCGGAGCCGGAAGGCCCCGTAATTGCCACGGTCTGGGCCTTGTCTATTGAAACGGTTATTTCCCTGAGGACCTTCAATCCGTCATCATCGTCGGGAACAGGATAAGTCTTGCAGACGTTTTCCAGTCTTATGATGGTTTCTTTCATTTCATTGCTCCAGTCGTTAGTCGTCAGCCTGCCCTCCGTAGCCTTGGCGAAGGAGGGTCGTTAGTCGTCAGTTGTCGGTCGTCAGTCGTCAGTCGTCGGTCGTCGGCATCCCTCCAAGCTTACTTCGATGTTCGATGTTCATATTATTTAGAGTTTTGGCCGCCTAATTTAGCGTTAAGGAATTTCAAAGTTTTGAACAGTTGTTTTCTAAACTCTGAAATTCATCTTCTGCGAATTGCGAAATTCGCACTTGGAGTGCGGCACCTTGGTACCGCCTTTCTTCTGACAAGCTTGCTTGTCAGCTATACGAGGAGCAAGCTCCTCTGAACAAGGCTGTAACAAGTTACAGGTACTCCAAGGTCAGGCCGGAATGCCTGACGTAAAACTAAAACACAAGAAATAAAAAATCAATCAATTTAAAGTTGTGGCCCTTTGCCGCCTAATTTGATGGCCATTCAACTGGGGCGTGCCTTTTGGTTTCCATTTCAACACAGCTTCCGGTAAATTTCCAGAGTCCTTTCCATCATCTTCGCAGACGTGAAATATTTTTCCACCCCTTTTCGCCCCGATTCCCCCAACGCCTGAAGTCTTGCGGGATTGTCCAGAAGACCCTCCAAAGTCGCAGCGAGGACTTCCGGCGTATTGGGGGTGTAAAGGACACCGCCCTGCGACAGATTTACAATTTCACGGAAGCCTCCGATGTCAGGCTGGACAACCGGCACCCGGCTGGCCATCGCTTCAATCTGGAAAAGTCCGAACGCCTCAGGCTGTATTGAAGGGACTGAAAGCAAAGTCAGTCCCCTGAAAAAATCCATTCTGCGGCTCTCATCGTATCCGGCCGTGATTTCACAGTCCTGTAAAACATTGTTTTGAGCCAGCAGTTTTCTCAGCCCCTTTATGAATTTCACATCATCACCGGTTGATCCGCCGGCGGCCTTCAGGCTTAAGCTTTTAAATTTATCTTTTTTCTTGAGGATTATAAAGGCCCTGACAAGAACGCCAAGTCCGCATGATTCAGACAATCTTGAAAGAAAGCCGATTACAGGGCGTTTGGGATCCGGCAGGGCCGGCTGGTAGTTTCCTGAGTCTACACCTAAGTGGCAAATATGGATCTTGTTGTCAGGTATCTTCAGGCGTTCCTTCATCTTTTCCATATAGTATTCGCTTACAGATATGAAAGCGTCTACGTGCCGGACTTTTTCCGATATTGTTTTCCATATCTCATTCCTGCTATCCGCATGCATCGCATCAACCCACT
>JBAZRS010000413.1:0-3483 GCA_041662825.1 Victivallales bacterium
TCCCATTCTGTCCATGCGCTGGATGGCGGTCGGGCCTTTCCCGGGAGCCGCCGATGCCGTCGCCAAAAGCATGGGCGAGGTATTTCCTCCAGAGGAAAAGCGGGATTTCAAGGCTGGAATGCCTGCCGGCGACGGAAAGACTGTGACATGGCGGGCGTTAAGCGGATTCAATGAGTTTGTAGATCTGTCTTTCGGAAATCAATGCGTGGCGGGAACGATCAGTTATGCGGCCACCTATGTTTATTCGCCTTCGGCACGACGGGTCCGTCTTTCTTACGGGGTGGACTACTGGATCAAGATGTGGTTGAACGGCAAGGTGGTCAAAGAATATTCCGAGCGCGGCGGCGGAGCGCCTAACAGCGGCGAGTCGAAGTTGGATATCGACTTGAAGGAAGGATGGAACGAATTGCTGGTGAAAGTCGCCTCCGGCAGCGGAGGCAACGGATTCTGGATGGCGATCTCAAATAATAATGACCTGCGTTTTTCCGCACAGCCGGGCGGTCCGGAGACGTCAGAGGCGTCCGGCAAACCGGACAAGTCGATCCTCGATTTGTCTTTTGAGTCGTCGTTGCCGCGCGGGAAGATCAACAGCTGTTTCGTCAATCCGGTGGGAAATCCGCAGTATGATAATTCCGGCACCAAGGCCCATGGGGGGAAGGGCGCGGTAGCGCTGCTCGGTGATAAAAAATATATTACAATTGGTGTAGGTGCGCTAGAGGCTGGGAAAACTTACCAGTTGAGCGGCTGGTTCCGCGCCGAGCGTGACGGTGCCGGAGCACGCCTACAGATCAACTGGAACCGCAGCGACAGCACAATGATCAAATACGATATTGCCACGCCGAAGCTGACAACCGAATATCAGCTTTGTACGCTCTCGGTCAAGGCGCCGGAAGGTACGACCGGCGCTCTGCTGATCATCGGCTGCTCCCGTGATGAAACCGTCTGGCTCGACGACCTGGGTTTCGGGGAAGTGACTGTTCCGGGTAAATGAAGAATCCCTGAATCTTCAACAATTTTTTAATACGGTGTGAGTTGATTGCAAAATGCATGAAAACTGTTGTCGCGGGAATATCTCTTGTTGGTGTTCACAACTTTAGTGTGTCTTAGTATGCAACAGGTTAGACACGCTAAAGCCGTGAACACCAACTTAAGCAATCAACTCTAAAGAGGCGATTTTGAAATTGCCACGGAGTAATATGAAAATACGTTCCGCTGTCAAGATTATGTTTTTGAGCTCTGCGATTTTCGCAAATTTAAACGGGAGCGCGGATGATTCGCTTTGCCAGAAAGGCAATCTGCTCCGCAATGCGAGTTTCGAGTTGAACGACACTTTCAACGGGGCGTCCATGCGACATGGCACGGAATACATCCGGAGCGTTATGGCCGGTCAGGGAAAATGCCGCCAGCTGTCAGCCGAAGGATGGTGGATGAGCGGCAATTCCGCCGATGGCGCATCCCTTGAGAAAAAGGTTGTTCATTCAGGCAGCCTGTCATTGTCATTGAATCCGCCTCCAGGAAAAAACGTATCCGTCTTTTCGGCACCAGAAATTCCCGTGACGGCAGGAGCCGTCACTCTCAGCGCCTGGGTGCGGACAAGCGGAGCAAAGGGGAAACTCGAACTGGAGTTTGTCCGTGCCGGTCTGAAACCGCAAGATATTCCTCCCTCACTGTCGCGAAAGCAGATTGCGCTTCCCGAAACTGTTGCGGAATGGACACGCATCCAGCTCACGGCGGAAGCTCCTGCTAATGCGGCGGCTGTCGCATGGATCACAATCGATTCAGGAAAAGTGCTTATAGACGACATTCAACTGGAAAGCGGCAAAGTTCCGACTGATTTCAATATCAGGCCGGAGGAATTCCTGCACCTGTCATTCAAAGACGTCCCCGAGGAACAGCTCCCGTTCTGGAAGGAGAAAGACGATTCAACACGCAGGCTTTTGATCCGCAATGATTCACGGGCCGCCATAAAAGGTTCACTTGAAATATGGACAGGGCCATGGTCGAAACCTAAGGCTGACCGCATGACGGTGATTGATGACTTTGACCTTGATGCCGGTGATTTCAAAACCGTCAAATTGTCAATGGAAAAATTAAAACCTGACGCCTGTGTCCTTGTTCCCGTCTTGAAAAAAGACGGAGTGATTGCGCTTGACGGCGAGAAGTTGGTCGACTCGACAGCGACGATCGGAGGAGTGGTTTCCAACAGCATATTGAAATCACGGGCTGTGATCCGTTTCGGGATCACCCCGAATATCGCGCCCGCCAAGATATTCGGGATCGGAAACGGCATGCTCGGTTACGGATGGAGCGGCAACGGCGGTTCCTGGTATGGGGGCTGGAGCCTTAAACACTTCGCCATTGCGAAGCTGGAAAATTTAGTCTGCGGGCGGGGACAAATGCTTTGCGAAGACCAAGCATATCTTTTCGCCGCCGCCGGAGTCCCGTTGCACCGGATGGAGAATCCCAACATAACAGGCGGCTGCCCGGAGAATGCAAGTTTCAAAGTCCCGGGGTCGAAGGGAAACATCGACTTTTGGAATCCTGAAGGCATGGCATTCCTCAAGGGCAAGGCCGAAAAAATCGGAAAAGAAAACGGCAGGAATCCTCTGGTGTCCTCCTATCAGATGGCAAATGAAACAGTTTTCCAGTTCAAAGACGGGATTTGCGCCACCACTGCGGCAGATGCACATTTCCGGGCATGGTGCAGGGAGAGGCACGGCAGTCTCGATGCCCTGAACCTTCGCTGGGGTACCGCATATAAATCCTGGAACGAAGTAGAACAGCCGGCTTCCGCCACTTACGCAGACGAAATCATGAAACGCCCGAAGGCGGAAGGGGCGGCGGCCATTGACTGGAAAGCCTCCCTCGGCAACATCACACCTGAGATCAATGCCCGCATGAAGGCCGTTCCGGGCCGTGCAATGGACTGGCTGCGCTGGCGGACCTGGTCTTCCCTGTGGATGTTCGAGTCATTCCGGACGGCGGCAAAAAAATACGATGAAAAGACCCTTTACAGCACCAATCTCTGCTGGCCTAATTTCTGGCCGCAGATGTGCATGCCGTTTTTCAGGAAGATGGACGTGACAATGCTCGACTGCCAGTATACGTCAGGCATGCCGCGCGGACTTGGAAATCCCATGGAGATGATGGAGATACTCGAAATGGCCGAGTCGAACGCCCCGGATAAACCTCTCTGGGGGATTGAAATTTACGTGCAGCCGCAGTGGCCAGCCGAATTCACTTCGCTTCAGAACTGGGCGATGCTTGCACACGGCATGACAAACAATCTGGTCTTCGCCTGGGGGCCGTATTCCGACCATGGCGTGCCCAAGGAAGTCAAGGCATGGGAAAAACCCAACGCTGTTCCGATGTGGATGCTGATTGATCTTGACGGCACGAAACTTCCCGCATATTACACCAATAAACGCTCTCTCGAGGAGATTCAGCGGTTCCACGGCAAGTTCGATGGCCTGTCGATCAAAC
>JBAZRS010000413.1:3493-5391 GCA_041662825.1 Victivallales bacterium
GCCGATACAGCTTTCCTCGTATCCCGCGACACCGCCGAGTATATCAGCTTTGAGACCGCGAACAAACCATGGGGTTCCGTGTGGACGCGAACCAGGAACAATCTCTCCTATCTTTTACGGATGAACGGTATAACTGCCGATTTTGTGGATGATGAAACCATGCCGGAAGAACCGGGACGCTTCAAATCCATAATCGTTCCGGCATCATATGTTTTAAGCCAGGAAACTGCCGTAAAAATTGCGAATTTCGCACGCAGGGGAGGAACGGTGATCCTGGCAGGCACCAGCGGTATTGCCGATCCGTGGACAAAAAAATACGAGTGTCTCGGCGGTCCTGCGTGGGCCGAACTGAAATGGAAGGCTCCGGAGTTCAAAGCGGATATTGTCGCTATCGATTTCGTAGGTGATGCAAAAACGAGTGGTCAAAAAAACTTGCCTGACGCACTTGTCGTCGGAGGCGAGAAACAACCTGTTCCCATTATTGACGAGACCAAGATGTTCAAGGGAGCAGGGGTTGGCGCGATGCCTGATGCCGAAGAACTTCGCGATGCGACAGGAACAGTAGTCGGCTGGAAACGGCCCTGGGGAAAAGGCAGGGTCATCGCATATTCTACAATTCCTGATTCGTATGGCGCAAATCCTCATCCTTCGAGAAATCACAGCGCATGGATAAAGCAGCTCATTGAGATGGCGGGGTTGCGCTACACTGGACGCTGGAATTCCGGAAAGATTGAAGGAACAGCTGGAATGCACGGCGAAGGCGCACCGGTTGTCGAAGTGGTTGTCCGCGCCCGAAAGGGAAAGGAAGCGAAGGAGAAATTCGTTTTTGTCCTCAATCAGGGCGGTGCCGGTCAGGGAACGGTCGAGGTTCCGGTTGCTGACGGGAATTGGCTTCTTGACGATGCGATTAGCGGAAATCCTGTGACAGGTTATGCAATAGCCAACGGCGTCTTTTCGCAAAAACTGGAAATAAAGCCCTGGGAATACAGGGTGTTTCATCTGAAGATCAAATGATTTAACGTTAAGGAATTTCAAAGTTATCTGAGTAATGCGGGCTTTTAGCCTGCAATTTCTTCCTCTGCTTTTTTTGTTTAATTTTAACTACAGGCTGAAGCCTGTGTTACTTTGAGAACATGCCTTACGGCATTGACTACAAACGAATTAAGAAAGATTTAGCATTTGTTAGTAGTCAAGCCCGTAAGGGCTGTTCTTTTTTTTTGATGTATTTGTTTGGAGTTTTTTTCTATTTTGAATATTGTTTGGCACTTGGAGTTTGGAGCTTGGAATTTATTTGGGAATTAAAAGTTGCGGCCTTTGGCCGCCTAATTTAAATTCCAAACCTCCCAAGCTTTATCGATTCTCTTATACTTCTGTGGCCTTGTATGTTTCTGGCATTGAGACATTCCTGAAATTACCGGATTCTTTCAAGGCGAGTATGGCGGCGTTTCCTGCAGCTTGCCCCAGTTGCATCATGGTGCGGGAAAGACGGCAGCTTGACGCTGCGATGCTGGAAAAACCGGCAATACGTCCGGCAACCAGCATATTTGAAAATCCCTTTGGAATCAGACAGCGGTAAGGTATTCCGTACGGCTCGTGCAGTTCTCCGGACTTGCGGCCAGCCGCGCCATGGCTGTCCATCATGTGATCCGACAGCGCAACTATGTCCCGATGACCCTGTTTGCTTATTCCCTGCAGAAGATCGTTTTCGTTCAACATGTATTCGCAGTGCACCCGGAACGTCTCCCTGACTCCTATTCGGGCCGCAATTGATTTTATCCGGTAGCGCCTGAACTCAGGGTAGGCTGTCTGAAGGTGATGCCAATAAGCCCTTACACGGCGAGTGCATCCAGCGTAGGCCGCAGTTTCTGCCAGCTCAAGATATTCAAGACCGCCCATGG
>JBAZRS010000414.1:0-5354 GCA_041662825.1 Victivallales bacterium
CTCGGCTGGATAACCGAACCGCATCATCCGCACCGCTGGGCCGCATACGGCGATCCCGCGCAGAAAGGCTGGGTGCTCGACTGGTCGGTATATGTAATGACCGCCCAGGCCGGCGGCGGCGGCGCCAACCTGCACGTCTATTACATGCCGAAGCCCATGAGCCTCACGGCCCATTACGGCGGCGCCTTCGCCTATGACCGCTTTGAAAAATACGCCCCGATAGTCAACGAGCTCCACGGCATGAAGCTTCTGGAAATCCCGAAGCAGGTCGGAATCATGCAGGATGAACTCTCGCTTCTGACAAAGCACCGCACGACATTCGTGCCCCGCCTCATAGATCTTGCACAATGGTTCGATCTCCTGAAGGCCGACGCTATTGATTATGAATGGATGCGTTCGGCCAACCTGAAGAACTACAGGCTCCTCGTCCTCAATCCGCTCGACGAGGTTCTCAGCCGCGAGAACATCGAAAACGTCGACCGCCTGGTGCGCGACGGCGCATGCGCCATCATGAATGCGCGGACAGGCCGCGTCTGCCCGGACATGCCGGGACAGGATTACGCCCTCCTCCAGAAGCTCGGGCTCCCCGCCCCCGCCGGCGCATACGTCCAGAATCAGCCTGCGGCAAAAGCCAAAGTGTCCGGGGAAAACCCGTTCTTCAAGGACGGCGCTGAAATTGCATTTATCAGCCAGGCCGACGTAGCCAGAGAGGAACAGGAGCCCTCCCTGGAATTCTGGAAATGGCCTTACCGCTGGATTCCGCACAGCGACTATTTCGGATATTACCAGAACAACAAGCTGGACAAGGGGCAGATCATCGCCCGTTTCCCGGACGGAGGCGCCGCAATGAGCCTCCACGAAGTCGGAAAAGGGAAAGTCCTCGTCATGTGGGGTACGCCCGACATGAAGATCAACCTGCTGAAGGGATTCATGGCAAACGCCGCGAAATGGGCCGATGTCAAGAGCCCGCGCGCAGGCACTGCGATTCCTACCATGCTCGAGGGCGATCACAAGGTGATGAAAAGGCATTACGCCCTTCTTTTCTGCGAGACTCCAGGAGAATATGTCCAAAAGATCCCGGGTGTGCCGGACGGCAGATGGTTCATCGATGAAATGGTCGGCGACCAGAAACTGGGAGTATAGGAGCTCCGCAAGGACGGGATAAAACTCCTTTTCATTGAAGGTTATTCTCCGTTGAAGATCCTCCGCATGATTCCGGAGGATCAGATACAGGCCGACTGGTCGAAGAAGTATCGCCTGCCGGCGAAGTGAAAATAGTCGTTAGTCGTCAGTGGTTGGGAAATGAATCGGAGAGCCGGCGAATCGGAGAATCGGAGCAAGGAAGAAAGCAGAAGACCGTAAACTGACAGTTTAAAGAATTAGTTGGAGTTCAAGCTTTAGCTTGTCTTGGATTGAAACTTCTTAATTTTTAAATTAGACGGCTGGAAGTCGCAACTTTTTTGGAACGCCACCACCCTTGGTGGCATCTGTTATAATGTGGTACAGGCGTCTCGCCTGTTCTTGTCCTTATCTTAAAACACAGGCGAGACGCCTGTACCACATTATTTAAAATTAAGAATGCCGGCAAGGGTGCCGGCGTTCCGTTTTGAAATTCCTATAAATTAAAATAGAAAAAGGTACAATGAAAAAAATCTTCACATGTTTGCTTTTGGCTGTGCTTGCGATGTTCGCATCTTCATTGATTTATGCGGCGGATGACGGCAAGGTCTGGCGTCTTCCGGCGCTGACTAACGCCGAGGCGTGGCAGATGCAGTATAAGGGGGACAAGAAGTTCGCCTTTTCGTCTTCAAACAACGCCCTGTTTGTGAGTTTCAACTGTGTGAAGGACAATTCAGCCGAACTGCGACTGAAGGAGCCCGTGCTGATGCCCGAGGGCGCCAACGGATTCACATTCATGTGCGGAAACAACAGCGTCCCCTCGGGACTGTGGATAAATGTAATAATGAAGGATGCCGCAGGCAATGAGTTTTATTTCTACACGTTTTCGTGGTTCTCCTTTACCAAGGGCGTCTTCTTTCCGGAACATAACCAGCGCAGGGGATGCGAGGAGCGCTTTATAGTACTTGGTTTGAAAAGGCCTATGGCCGAACCTGCCAGCAACGCCACATTGCGCGGTGCAAAGCCCTTTGCCAAACCGGTGCGGCCTTATTCCCTCGTCGGTCTGGAATTCGTGGGGGACCACCAGTATAAAGCCTCGGAATTCACGGACTTCTTCTTCAGGGATTTCTGTTTTACAAACCTGAACTCCGACAACTCGTCGTTCTACTATCAGTTCCGCGATCAGGAGCGTTTCGGAGAACTCGATCCGCTGCCCTCCCTGACCCCTGCGCACATGAGCAGATGGTATGGGAAACGCTTCGAGATGAGCTGGGACGTCCGTGACTCATATGAAGGCAACCCGTTCATAGCTGATGGAAGGACATTCGAAATGAGCGCGGAAAATGCCAAGAATAAGGATGGTATCCCGTTTGCCCTGCAGATGGCGCAGAAGATCGAGTTTCCAGTCACCGAAAAAGGCACTTACTGGGTGCGTGTCAAAAACCGCTGGACGAACAACGCCGGCAATCCCGTACCTGAACTTGTCGAAGAAAGGGAATACCGGCTGGACATCCTGAACGGGAAAAAAAGCATAACCCGCACAGTTGTCCCCCCTGAAACGGCAATTCCCAATTCCTATCTGCGCATCGCCCCGGAAAGGAAATCCCTCATATATTCCGACAAGGAGAAATTCGCCGTCAATGTTGTCTTCCAGAATCCCGGTGAAAAAATAAAGGAGCTTTCCTGCAACATCACAGTTCGCACGGCAAGCGGCGGAGAGGAAGTCAGGAAATTTGATGTGACCCCGTCCTGGGACGGGAAAAACAGGTTCAGCTATGAAGCGGATCTTTCCGGCCTTCCCGCCGGCGCCTATAAACTGAAGGCGACAATTTTCTCCGGGAAGAAGGTCTTCGACGAATCTGAACGCCTGCTGGGAAAAAAGGGTGTTCAGGAAATTGCGTCGAAAACCGCCATTCCGGCTTCTGTCATTTCATGGGAGGACCTGCTCAAACGCCCGAAACCGATGTTCCACCTGACACCGATGCTCCCGGGCGAAGTGAGCCAGGACAGCAAGAAGGCATGGGATGAATACTACCGCCCATTCCTGGACAAGGCCGGTGAAATATCTTCGGAAATAGAATTGTCATTTGATTGGAATACAATTGAACCCCTGCCCGGTATTTTCGACTGGGGATTCATAGATCGTTTCGTAGACTACGCCCAGTCCAAAGGCCTGACAGTACAGCTCTGGCCGTCATTCCGCGACCTGCCAGAGTGGATTCCGGGTTCATATGAAAAGAGCTCCGAGGGACAGGTTTTCGGAAGCAAGCAGGCATATCTGTTCCATGGCGGACGTCCGAACTACGTCAATTCTCCGGCGATGCACGACGGGATTACGAACCTGGTCAAAAATGTCGCACTGAGATACCGTGGGCATCCGGCGGTACAGAGCTATTTCTTCTGTTTCGAACATCCCGGAGACGCCCCGTACATGGGCTGGTATGAGGGATACGCGGATGAAAGCGTCCAGGCATTCCGCAAGGACTGCCAGAAAAACTGGAAGGAGATTGGGACTGTCAACAAACGCTGGGGGACAAAGTTCGCATCCTGGAACGAGATCGTGCCTCCGGTCAAGGAATCGCTCCCGCAATACTGGCTCGATTGGCTGCTCTTCAAGAAAAACGGCATCAACGGCCTTTTGAGGGAATGCGTGACATCCCTGCGCAGTGTCGATCAGAAACGGCTGATAGACATGTACGCCGACGGAATCACCGATTTCAAATGGTACCATGAACAGGGGTGCATGTCGGCAAACGGAGGGAGTCATGACACCATGGCGATGGCGGACTATGCCGCTTTCCCGATGCTGGGCCTTCCCCAGCGGACGGAGGATCATTCCCCCGGCAACTGGACGGCCTATTTCCCGACACAGCTGGACGCCAGTGTTTTCGCCATGATGGCGGGCGGCGGCGCCAACGCCCACTGCAAGGCCTATGTTTTCACAAAAAACCGTTTCGAGGATGCGAAAGATCCCAATGTCTCACTCGGAAGATACAAAAGATTCATGCCCATCTGGACCGAACTGCGGCAGACTGAGCTTGCCCAACCCATTGAAGTCTTCCAGTTGAAAGACCTGGCGGCTTATCTGGTCGAAGGAAGAACCACCTATACGGGATGGTGGTCGGATCCCTGGGTCTTAATCAGTCTTTCACAGGCACAGGTGCCCTGCGGTTCGGGTTATGACAATCTTTGGGAAAAAGGTAAACTTCTGTTCCTGGCTTCACCCAGATTTCATCAGATGGGGGGAACATTGATTGACCAGGTGGTACGCTACGCTGAAAACGGCGGTACCGTACTGATGTCCGCCAGTGTGGGGCGGAAACGCATTGAAGATCAGAAAGAGGACTGGGTGCTTCTGAAAAAGTTCGGATTCGCGCCTCCGGAAGGTGAAATGATGAGGGATCGGCCGACAATCACCGTCCCAACCGGAAACACGGTTTTCAATACGGGCAGCAAACCTTTCACATTAAGAGACATATGGACGGTAAAACCGCCGGAAGGCGCGGAGACCGTGGCCCTGTTTGACAACAATCCGCAGCGGGCCGCTATAAGCTGGAAAAAGTTCGGCAAGGGGAAAGTCGCCGTAGTATGGGCGCATACAATAGTGCCGCCCCTCTTCGCGCTGGAGAACGGCAAATACGCCTTCCTGGGCGATGTGGCGAAATGGGCCGGGGTACAGCCTTCAGCGGAAGTCACTGACAACAGATTATGGACCAACCTGCTGAAGACGAAAGACAGCAAAAAATTCTATGGCCTTGTGCATGTCGGTTCCTGGCAGAACGCACCGTCAAGTCAAATCGAAGGATCAGTCCGCTGGCTGAAGCTGCCGGAAGGCTCATACCGCATAACTGAGCTTATATCTGGAAAAGATCTCGGCAACTGGACGGCGGAAAAGCTCGGAAAAGAGGGAATTCCTCTGAAGCTCGGACCAAAAGAGGTTGCAGTCTACAGGATGATTAAAATATAATAGATAACAAAAAGGAACCA
This sequence comes from Victivallales bacterium, assembly GCA_041662825.1. Taxonomy (GTDB): domain Bacteria; phylum Verrucomicrobiota; class Lentisphaeria; order Victivallales; family GWF2-50-93; genus GWF2-50-93. The sequence goes on from JBAZRS010000414.1 coordinate 5,107, forward strand.
TTATGAACACCGATCTGGAGAAAAAAGTTAATGTCCGCCGCAATGCTTTCACACTTATCGAACTCCTGGTTGTAATAGCCATAATCGCAATTTTGGCGGCAATGCTGCTGCCTGCCCTTAAAAATGCGAAAGAATCTGCGAAAAGAATGGTATGCACCAGCAACCTCAAACAGATTGGCCTGGCGGTAGGCAGCTATACTGTAGACTTTGACGGTTATACTGTTTGCGTCTCTTATGCTAGATACACA
>JBAZRS010000415.1:0-4148 GCA_041662825.1 Victivallales bacterium
AAACCTGAAAAGGCCAAGATCTGCTGGACCGGCAACAACCGCGTCCAGAACAGTGTCGGGCTATTCCTGTCGGAGTGGACCAATCCATTCCCTGCCAAGACAATCAAGTCCATCGACATAATCGGGGCTCTCAGCGGTGCGCAACTGGGCGTAGTCGGCATTGCAGGAGGCGTCAAAAAGGCGGATACCGCATCATCATCCCTTGCCCGCTGGGATTTCTCCGAACTCAAGGACGGAAAAGTCGCAGACAGCGTCGGAGGCATAATCCTATACCTCTCAAAAACGAGCAAAGACGCCGCGGATCCGGTGCAGGTTAACCTGGAAGGCGATGCGGCTTTGAAGCTGGATGGCCAGTGGTTCGCCGGAGACTTATCTAAAATCGCCAACTTCAATCCCGACAAGCCTTTCACAACCAAGGTTTCATTCTCCCTTGCACCACTGCCCGACGGTTCCAAGGACTATGGGCTTTTCGAAGCCTTCTCATATATGAAGTGCGGTTTCCGCATCGGAGTGGATCCGAGGACCATGAACCTGTGGCTTGAATATTATCCGCGGCCGGACGGCAAACAGACCATCCTGCGGGGGAAGACCGCTCTGGAAACGGGCAAGGCATATGAACTTTCAATTGTGTTCGACGCTTCCGGCGCCAAACTATACCTGAACGGCAAGATCGAGCTCGTGCAAGGGGGGACGATGCCGCTGCCCCACAAGGGCCTCTTCTACGTGGGTCAATGCTCCGGTTCAGGAAAACTGAACGGCATACTGCGGAGTGCGGAACTCTGGCAGGGAAAACAGTGCCTTGACAAGTCCCCGCCTTGTGGTATAATAAAAAAAGAACCAGATACACGGTAACGGAGATTGCGCACAACTGTTCTTTGATTAAAATCAGGATAGGGGAAAAGTGAATGTGAATATTCTGACTCTCGCATTATTAAGCGCTTCAATGGCGAGTGCCGAAATAAGAGCCGCACCTGAAAAGGATATCCATGCGGACATATTCCGGAACGGCGACCGCTGGACGGCGGCGGGCGACAGCATCACCCAGGGCGGCGCTTATTGCGCCTGGATATATCTTTTTTATGCGACAAGATTCCCCGAGATGAAGATAGATGTCTCCAATGCGGGAAATTCCGGCGACTCGGCGGACGGCGGGTTAATCCGTTATGACTGGGACATCCGTCCGCACAAACCCACCGTGGCGACGATAATGTTCGGGATGAACGATGTGCGGCGCGAACTTTATGGCGACATACAGGATACTGCGGAACTCGCAGCTCGCCGGACTGAAGCACTGCAAAAGTACCGCAGGAATATGACAGCTCTTGCAAGCCGACTGAAAGCCGACGGGACAAGAATCATATTCGTCACCCCTTCACCCTACGATGAGAATATGAAATGCAAGACACAGTCGCTGTCCGGTGTCAACTGGGCTCTTGCGGAATGCGGGACTTTCATGCGTAAACTGGCGGCGGACATTGGCGGTTCAGTCATTGATCTCAATGGCCCGATGACGGCGCTCAACGCCAAGATGCAAGCATCAAATCCCGAATCAAGCCTTATAAAGCAAGACCGTGTCCATCCGAGTGAAGTGGGTCATTTTGCGATGGCTTACTTTTTTCTGAAAGGGCAGCATGTTCCCGGAATCGTCTCTAGCTTGACTGTCGATGCGACTGCATCGCGGGTGACTGAATCTATAAACGCAACCGTGGAGAAATTGCTTGTCGGCGACAAAGGGGTGTCTTTCACAATGACGGCAAAGGCCCTGCCCTACCCTGTCGGCAAGGAACTGGAACCGGCACTGGCATTGGTTCCGTTCCAGGATGAGTTAAACCGGGAGATATTGAAGGTGTCCGGTCTTTCTGCCGGAGATTATCAAATGCTGATCGACGGAAAAGAGGTTCGCCGCTACAGCGCAGATGCCCTTTCCAAGGGAGTGAATCTCTCCCTTGAGAAAAACACTCCGCAGATGCTGCAGTCAGCTTGCGTTTTGGAACTGATGAGACAGTGGCACAAGCTCATGTCGGGAGAGGTGCGCCTCATTGCAAATTTTGAATTCTGGAGGCTCGGGGATGTTCCTCACCCGATATCGCTTGATGCTGTCCGACCGCGTCTGGAACAGGAAATGAGGAAACTCAAAGACAGCAGCATAGAAAGCGACCGCTGGGCGCTGGACTGGTATATGCGCTACATGGAGACAAAACCAAATGAGGCGCAGGACCTCGCAAAACTTGCGGATCTGGCGGAACAAATCCGGCTTGCTGCGCGTCCGCAGCCGCATTCATATCAGTTGCAACCGGCAAGTAAATAATTATTTGTATTAAGGAAAAATGGAGGGTTTTGCTCTTGCCCCGTCGGATGACTGGGGTGTCAAAACCGCAGTTTTGTGATTAGCTTGAGGTAGCACAGACATTCCTGTCTGTGACAGAAAATGAAATTTGAACCCACAGACAGGAATGTCTGTGCTACTTTTTAAGACAAATTTCATTTTGAGATTACCTTTTCGAGAAGCGCCTAACCATAATGTATATAAAACCAATCAAAAGGTAAAACAGAATATGAAAATGAAAACTCTAGTCATCTCATCATGGGTTCTCATGCTGGCGACATTTCTCCCGGCAGGCGACTTAGTGATAAAAGACGGAGACTCAATCGCATTCATGGGCGACTCGCTCACACAACTGGGATATATCCAGAAACCGAACGGATATGTTCATCTCGTCATTGAAGGGCTCAAGCAGGCGGGCGTGAACGCTGTTCCCATTCCCGCCGGAATCGGCGGGAATACAACACGCCACATGCTTGCCCGGATTGACAAAGACGTCATTGAAAAAAAAACGGTATGGATGACCTTGAACAGCGGGATCAATGACACGGGCCCTCTCAGTGTAGAGGAATTCGGTGCGAATCTCGCAAAAATAGTCGACAAGGCTTCAGCCGCCGGAATAAAAGTCATTCTCATGAACACGACAATCGGAGCCGGTGAAAACATGGAATCGCCAGAAAGCCTGAAGCGCCTGAAGTTCTGCGAGGAGTTCAAGAAACTCGCGAAAGAGAGGAATCTGTTACTTGTCGATCTGAACACCGTGATGTCCAAAGAACTTACGGAACGGAAAAATGACGGCGTGAAAGGACTTAAGCTCACATATGACGGAACACACCTGAACGGATTGGGCAACCAGATTGTTGCGGCGGAAATATTGAGGACACTCGGCGTTTCCGAATCCGATATTGCGACTCTGCGGAAACGCTGGAATGATTATCCGTTCGCAGTGGGAATGCCGGAAGTGTCAATCAATGATTATCTGAAACTGAAAGCCGCCGCAGACAAGAACGGCAAGACGGTAGACGAATATGTGTCGGAAATTTTGACAAACAGTGTGAAATAATGTTAAAGACCCGGAACAATCGAACAGACGAACAATTGAATTGCCAAGGGAAAATAATCTGAACTTTGAACATTCAACATCGAACATCCAACTTCGAATGTGGATGGAGGATAGATGCCAATAGAAATACGGTATTTCGAGACTTTGAAAACTCGAAAGTCTTGTTGGAGTTCACAACTTTAGTTGTGTCTTGATTTTTGTTGGAGTTCTTTAGCGTGTCTTAATTGGATTTATTTTGACGCGAAGCAATCATAAAGACAAAGGAGAATACAATATGCGTTATTTGAAGGCAATTACTCTTGCAGCCCTGCTAACATGTGTTCCATTTTTCGCAAAAGGGATTGAAATCAAGGACGGGGACCAGATGGCGATATTGACCGGCCAGCCTTTTGACATCTGGAACTGGAGTCCGTCCGGTTACATGCGCCTCTTGACGGATGAAATCGCCAAGGCCGGAATCAAAAAATTCAACTGGATACTTCTCGAGAACCAGAAAACGGCGCAAATGCTGGAACGCATCGACAATGACGTGATAGCGAAAATGCCCGTCTGCGTGCTGATTGTCCCGGGCACATCAGACTACAATCCGTGGGCTGAGAAAAAAGTGCCTGAGTCCTTCAGCAAGAACCTTTCGGAAACAATCGGGAAACTCAAAGCGGCAAACATAAGGACAGTCATCGCGACAAGCTATGCGGTGAACAGCAATATCCAGCTTTCACTCAACCAGAATGTCGCCGAACACAACGATGCCATCCGGGCGCT
>JBAZRS010000415.1:4158-5353 GCA_041662825.1 Victivallales bacterium
CGCTGGCAAAAGAACATGGCTTGACTCTGATCGATTTCGTAAAAACCATGGATGAGGAGGTTCAGAAAAAGAATATCCCCTTTGACGGGAACCCCGTTGCCAAGTGTCTGGTCAATCAGATGTTCGCCGCCGAAGTTCTGCGTTCCCTGGGTTTTGGCGAAAAAGAAGTCGCCCTTTGCCGCCAAGCTTGGCTGGACAAGCCAGGCGCCATACAGTTCATGCCATCAGTTTCAGTAAACACATATGAGAAATTGAAAACAGCCGCGAAGTCTTCCGGCAATGACGTTGGAGTTTACATGACGGAAGTCTTGGAGAAAAGCTTGAAATGAAATGAATAATTTGAACATCGGACATCCAACTTTGAACATCCAACTTCGAATGGGAAAAATACTGACGACTGATATAATTAGTTGGAGTTCAAACTTTAGTTTGTCTTGGTTTTTGTTCTATATTATTAGTTTTATTGATGAACTGCCTGTCCGACTTAGCATCTCAGCGAAGGTGGAAGCGAATTACTTGGAGTGCGGTAATTTATTACCGCCTTGTTTCGCGAAATTCATTTCGCGGCATTTTTCGGGACGGAATAAATTCCGTCATTAAAAGCGGCAATAAATTACCGCACTCCATGTGCGAATTTCGCAATTCGCAGAAGATTAAATATAGGAAATTGGATGCTGAATATTCAGAAATTTAATTCCGGTATGGAACGCCACCAACTTGGTGGCATTATATTTGTTGAAATATATTGGGGGCAAGAAAGATGCCGGCAGGGTGCCAGCGATCCCAAATTATAAATTCCAATACAACACTCAGGAAAAACCGATTATGAAATCTGTCTTATCACGCCATTTAGAGCTGGAGACTCCATCTCTAGTGCACCAAAACCGCCTCCCGGCCAGAACTGAATTCCTATCATACCGGAAGGCGGCCGATGCCGTCGCTTTTGACCGGACGGCATCGCCCTGGTTGCATTCACTCGATGGCGACTGGAGATTCCATCTGGCGGACTGCCCGAACCACATCCCTCCCGGATTCCAGTCCGACGGCTTCGAGGATCTGAACTGGGATATGATCCCCGTGCCATCACACTGGCAATGTCTGGGCTATGACACTCCGCGTTACACCAACGCCACTTATCCGTTCCCGCTGGATCCGCCCTATGTTCCGGAACAGAATCCCACAGGGTGCTACCGTC
>JBAZRS010000416.1:0-5350 GCA_041662825.1 Victivallales bacterium
GCCTTCCACTAAAAACATCGTTTGGCGGAATGGCATTTCGGCTTCGAACAGTTTCCGGTCTCGCAGCAGATGAACTCCCATATCTGCCTGTCGAACGGGAATTCTATTTCCGCCATGCTTCCGTCTTCGGTCTCCTGGGCCCAGAGTGCAATTTTCTCGGCATCCGAGCGCATTGCATCGGAGGGAAGATATTCGGTGTGCTCTCCGGCAATGAGGGAAAGGCGACGCATGCAGACATAGTTGCCCCTGCCCTTGGCAAGGGCGACAGTAAAAGGTTCATCCATGATTTTCCGCAACAGCGGCAGGTCTTTTTCAACAAGCTGTTCCTGGAGGCTGATTGTCTCCGTGCTTATGAGGACCGGATGTTTCTGCTCCACTGCGAAATAGATTGCGGGCACAAGGTATGCGAAACTCTTTCCGACTCCTGTGGGGGCTTCAACGCAGAGGTTCCGTTTCTCGGAGAATGCGGCTGCAACTCCAAGAGCCATCTCTTCCTGTTGCGGGCGTTTTTCATAGGCTGGCCCACCAAGATCGCCAGACTTCAGAAGCGGTGTGTTTTCTGAAAAAAAAGAGGTGGTCGAAGCCAATACTGCGCTATGTGCTTTTTCCTCTACGAAATTGTCGATCGGCATTATCATGAAATTTTCATAATTTGAATATTTTACTTGAGATTGTCAGGATATAAGTTAATTTCGTATGCAAAATAACTGCAATCATCACAGGAGCAAGAACAATGTTTAAAAAGTTTCTGATTTTGTCCGCGATATTCATAATATCATCATGTTTAGACCTTCAGGCGCAAGTGGTAGTGAGGAAATCGGCAAAGGACCGCAATCCGACCCTGATGTACCGGGATATTGCCGGGAATCCGGAACTTTCAAAGCTGATCGCTTCCGACCTCAAGAACTGCGGCTGGTTCGACCTTGTGGATTCAGGGGCCGAATATGTCATAACCGGCACCTCTTCAGGAACACAGGTGCAGACAAATGTCTCCAATGGAAACGGCACTCCGGTTTTTTCCCTGAACACCCAGGTGAATCCACAGAATCTGCGGACCGCCGCCCATAAGACGGTCGATGCAATACTAAAGAAAATGTTCAATATCGCAGGGATATGTTCCTCGAAAATCGCATTTGCCGCCCAGACGCAGGTCGGGAAAAAGGAAATTTACACCTGTGATTTCGACGGTCAGAATGTAACCCAGCTGACCTTCAACAACAGCCTTTCCGTTGAATCCGACTGGATTCCCGGCAGGGACGCAATTGTTTTCACGCTATACTCGAAAATGTTCACGGATATAGTCGAGCTTGACATTAATTCAAGGCGCTGCCGCAGGATTGCACAGTTCCCCGGACTCAACACAGGAGCGGCAGTATCCCCGAACGGCAGCCAGCTGGCCCTTATCCTGAGCCGCGACAGGCAGGTGGAACTGTATGTCAAATCTTTCAACGGACAGGCTCTTCAGCGTCTGACAAACGGCATAAGCGTCGAGTCATCTCCATGCTGGTCCCCTTCGGGTGACAAGATTTGCTTTGTTTCTGACATGGGTGGACGCCCGGGACTTTACATAATCAGCCCGAGGGGCGGAACTCCTGTAAAACTATCAACTGAGGGAAGCGAAGCCGTTTCTCCAAGCTGGTCATCAGACAATAAAATTGCGTACTCTGCAAAGAAGGGCAACTACTCCATCGCAGTACTCGACCTCAACGGCAAAGAGGCCGGAAGAACCGTTGTGAACGCCGCAGGCGACTGGGACTCCCCGTCATGGGCTCCAGATGCAAGACATGTTGTCTGCACAAGGACTTCCGGCGGCAGTTCGGCGCTTTTCGTGGTGGACACCTGGACCGGCAGGACAAGACAGCTTATCGGCGGAAAAATGAACACCGTCCTCCCGAGCTGGTCTGGAATCAGGTGATTTCCCGATTCTTTTTCTCTCATGAAGGCCCTGGGCCATATAGATCAATTAAATTGAATCCGCCCCGTTCTCCGTGTATATTCGATGCATGAAATACACCGACGATTACAATGCCAAATTCAAGATATGGGCGGAGGAGAAAAAAATATATCCGCTGCCCAAATTTGACTTTCCCTTCAAGATAGAATCAAGAAAATTCAGCAGCTCCGAGGAGTTTAACGGGGGGAAACATGATTCGCTCCTCAGAATAGCCGACGCAGGAGGGCTGAGATGGAAGAGATAATAAAACTGCTAAATGACAATAAAATCAGATATCTTGAGCTATGAACAGTCAAATTAAGAATGTCCGTCCGAAACTACCGCCGTGGATACGCGTAAAGGTGTCTGCGGGTGAAAGCAAGGACAAGGTCGAATCGCTGATAGGCAAGTACAAACTCCACACGGTCTGCCAGAGCGCAAAATGTCCGAACCTCTGCGAATGCTGGCACAAACAGACTGCCACATTCATGATACTTGGCGGGGAATGCACCAGGAACTGCACGTTCTGCGCCGTAAGCCACTCAAAGAAACCCGCAGCGCCCGATCCTGACGAACCTGCGAAAATCGCAGAGGCCGCGAAGGCGATGAAACTCAGATATGTCGTTGTCACAAGTGTGACCAGGGACGATCTGCCCGACGGCGGGGCTGCGCACTTCGCAAAGACTATCAGGGAGATAAAAAAGAAAATAGCGTCTGCAAAGGTCGAAGTGCTAACGCCCGATTTCGGAGGCAGCATCGAAAACCTGAAAATGGTGACTGATGCGGGACCGGACGTTTTCAACCACAATATAGAGACTGTCGAAAGACTGTCCCTCGAAATCCGCAGCGGCGCGGATTTCAGGAGATCCCTTGCGGTTTTAAGATCGGCATATAAGCTTGGGATGGGGAAGTTTTCAGTCAAGTCAGGTTTAATGGTCGGTCTCGGCGAGACAGATTCAGAAATCGAGGAGACAATCTGCGAAATCCGCAAGACCGGCGCGGAAATACTCACGATAGGCCAATACCTCCCCCCCACGGCGAAGCACAGGAAGCTTGACCGTTATGTGCATCCCGACACTTTCGAGAAGTGGAAGCTCTTTGCTGAAAAACTCGGATTCAGGAGTGTTGCAAGCGGTCCGCTTGTGAGAAGTTCTTACAATGCAGAAATCATCTTTGCCTGAAGCGGTATCCGGAATACTTCCTGTTTTTCCACGCCTCCAATGGGAAATTTTGATAATTTCATAATATATTCTTTTTGAATATAATCTTTTTCAAGGTGGATAAATGAACAGCATCCTTATTTTCCTGATAATCCTTATTCTTTTTCTTGTCATATGGCTGGTTTACCAGCACACGCGGGTGATCATAACGAACCGCAGCTTCTATGATCAGGACCGCCAGATTGCAAAGGAAAGGGAAGCCACCGCCGCCATTCTCGGCTTAAGCGGCAAAGCCATAACCTCGGAGGATCTGAGCGATGAAACATTCCTGACACACTTTGTCGAATACGCGCAAAGGACACTGAGGGGAATCGGGGCTTCGGTTTTGACGGCTACCGAGAACGATTTATTCAGCGGCTGTGCGGTTTCCGGCACCTTCCCTCCTCTGAAGGAAGTGCCTCCGCAGGTTGAGCAGCAGCTTCTCGCCCACCCCAAGAAACATACCGAGTTCATAAAGGAAATAAAAATCCCCATTTCAATATCGCAGCTCGAAGAACTCTGCAAAGACACTAAATATGTTCTGTTCAGCAAGGAGATTCCGAAGGGCTTTCCGGAAAACATCAAAAAACTTGCATCAAGAATATTGATCGCCCCCATTTATGTGCATTCAAAAATATTCGCATGCACGATAGTGGTCTCCAGAGATGAGTTCGACGAGCACATGCTCTGCGACAAGGACGGCGAATACCTTGTCCGTCTGAATGAAATAGCATCGCTCAGCCTCGAGGCGATAGGGCTGTTCCGGGAACGCAGGCAGTACGAGGAGAAACTCCGGACTGCAAAAGAGGAGGGAATGCTCCAGGTTTCAACGGGCATCATTCACAACATCGGAAACGCCGTGACAGTCGCAAAGCTTACCGTACTTGAACTCCAGGAGAAAAACCCCGACGATTCCGAAGCGCCTGAGTCATTCATCCTTAACGAGATAATCCCGAAATTCAAGAATGCGGTCGAAACTGGAACTGCCGACAGATTCCTCAAAGAGGACAGTGAAGGCAGGCAGTACCTAGGCATCATTTCAGAGCTTCTCACCCATGTCGAGAAAACCCGCCAGGACACCGTGAAGCTCCTCGGCTCCCTCTCAAACAAGCTTTACCATATCAGCGAGATTATCGAACTTCAGCAGAGATTCATGGGTGAACTCGGGACTGAAAACATGACATCGATCGCACCTGTAATCGAGTCGTCCATCAAGATATTCGAGGAAACATGCAACAAGAAAGGCGTTTCCATAAGGACGAGCCTTGACCACAGGACTCCGCAGGTGCTTGTAGATCCTTCGATGATGACGCAGGTTTTCATCAACCTCATCAAGAACGCGGTAGAGGCGATGGAATCCGAAGGTATGGAAACCAAGAAGGAGCATTATCTCGAACTCATATTGAAGGAGGAGAGAATCTCCAACAAGAACATGGTCGCCATCGAGGTCAAGGACAACGGGCCCGGGATTCCGGATGAACTGCGCAAGATGATGTTCACATTCGGATTCTCCACAAAGCAGAAAAGCAAGGTGTCCAGGGGCTACGGCCTGCATTCATGCATGGACACGGTGAAGAAATACGGCGGCGAAATAGCAATTGAAAGCAAAGTCGGAGAAGGCACGACCTTCAAGATAACTCTTCCAGTAGGGGAAAGGCGGTAGTTGACAATGCATACGTTCAGCCTGTTTTTCTACTCCGCACAGGCGGTTTTCACGATTGTACTGATGTCCGCAGGCGGAATCATACTGGCTAGACTGAAACTGATCGACAGCAATTCCCTCCAGGTGCTCAGCAGGATAATCTTCCATCTCCTCATGCCCTGCATGCTTTTTGCGAGTTTCGCACAGACGATAGATCTCGGCAAGCTGAAGGAACTCTGGATCCTGCCCCTCACGGCGTTCATCTACATAATCGGCGGAATAGCGCTGGGGGCGGCCGCCGCAAAAGTCATGAAAATAAAACCCGACAGGAAAAGCATGGTCACGGCGTCTTCCGGTTTCGCCAACGCCATGTACCTTCCGATACCGCTGGTAGCCGCAATCTGCACGATCTTCCCGGAATTCTCCGGCAATCCCGAATTAAAGGCGGTCGGGATGGCATATGTTTCGATGTTCATAATAATCTTCTCTCCGATGATGTGGACGCTGGGATTCAACATCCTCGGGGAAAAGCCGCACAGTTCCATCAAGATATCGGACATCATCACACCTCCGGTC
>JBAZRS010000417.1:0-5350 GCA_041662825.1 Victivallales bacterium
CAATCTCCCGCCAGGTCTTGCGTGGCCTGCGGGGCTGGCTGATACGCCAGCCAGGCATTGCCGCGTGAACCGTTCAGTGTTCCTTTGCCGCGCATTTCGACAACCACCTCGTGTGAAGTTCCGGGCTGCAGGGTGCCGCCCAGATCATCGCCGGTAACGCCGTTGGCGCTAAAGTCCTTAATCATTTTTCCGTCAATAAACACACGGCCTTCATCCATGAAAGTGGTGTTGAAATAGCTTTGCAACCAGAAATCCACGCGCCCGTCCTTCCATGTGGCCGGCACGGTGAACTGCTTGCGCAGTACCGCATGTCGAACGCCGGGATGCTTAGGCAGGTTCCAAATTCCCAGCCGCATCCGCTCCCAGGCGGAGCTGTCCACGCCTGCAGCGGTCAATGCTGCGGCTTCCGCAGGGCTGTCCACAGGCTTGAACGCCCAGTCGCCGGAAAGATCCAGTGCAAAGCGCGGTTTGGGCTCGGGCAGGGGCGCTATGGTCGGTTTCGTCGCGCCACGCCACCAGTTCCGCTGCAAGTCAAACCAGTTCGACGGCGCCTGTGCGACCGCCTGCCGCGGAGTGATGAACACTTTTGTTTCAAGGGGGCTGAAGTTGAGCCCCTGCAGAGAGGCTTCTTTCCCTTCGGACGTGACTGGAACGGGTTGCCAGTTGCGGACGTCCAGGCAGAACTCGGGCTTTACGGCGGGGGCGAAGACCAGGTCGGTCTTCACATCTGCTTTTTGCGAATTCCACAGTGTCCATATGTTGTACAGGCCGTTATTGCTGACGTAATGGCGCATGGTCAATTTGTCGGAATGGGACGTCATAGGTCGGACCTCGTTATGCACCTGAGCTGAATAAGGCGTGTTGTCCACGCCACGCAGGCGTGCGGGCAGGCGGGAGATCTTGCAGTAGTCAAGGATGTCCGTGAACATGTGCTTGGTCAGCTGAGAGTTGCCGCTCCAGATGCGGTCATGGGCGAATTTTACGCCGACATGAATGACAAGCCCCTTGCCCAGCGGGCGCATGCCCACCGCCGTAGTGCCGTCCGTCCAGCGGATCAGATCCTTGCATTCTGGCGCCACTTTTTCCAGCGACAGTCCGTTGGCCGTTGCGATCTTTCCCCAGTTTTCCGGCTTGAAGATTGGCTGGCCCTCTGCGAATTTCAGTTCGCGGGTGCTTGCCATCTGACCGTCAGGGCGGTGCTTGTCCATGCCTGCCACGCGATATCCTGTCAGGCGGTTAATCGGCCAGGCGTCCTGTTGTTCCGGCGTGTTGCGCCCGGTCTGCACGTATGTGACGAAAATGCCGCCGTTCCTTACATAGTTTTCGATTTGTCCGACCAGGGATTCTTCCATCACCGAAGTGTTCGAGTCCAGGATAATCCGGTATTTTGAGGCGTTGCCGGAGGCGAAGTCGGATTCGGTGAGGCCGTCGCGCTGGAAGTCGTGCTTGATGTATTCCCCGAGGTTCCAGCGCCAGTAGCCGCTTATCAGCCCCGCGTTCGGATCCTGGCCCCAGGGGTAACCGGTAAGGGCGGCAATGCGGCTGCTGTAGAGGATGGCCGTCTCCGCCTTCGGCAGGTGGTACTTGCCTATGAGGCGGATTTCATTCTGGTGTTCCTCGAAATGCCGGCGGATCTCATCGTTCCACATGATGTTGCCGATGTGGATGAAGTAGTCGATGCCCTGGATGCCTTCAGTGGCGTAGAGGCCCATCTGCTTTTTGAAATTCTCAAGATCCATTGCAGGACCGCCCGGCTCCAGTGAAAATGGCAGATCCGCCCCGCGCATGAGCATGGGGAGGTAATCCGCCCAGAACGCGCCCATATAGCCGGTATTGTGGAATTCGCCGCCATATTTTACGCAGAGGTTCTTCACATCGTTGGCATACACGTCCGGCGCCATCATCATGATGCCGCGGTCCGGATCGACCTGCCGGATCATCTGCATGCTGCGGTCCACCGCACGCACACGGGACCAGGCGATCCACTGTGAGAAGTCCACCCAGCGGGCGTTCATAGTCGCGCCGAGACTGGGATACTGTTGCGGAGGCTGCGCCGAAAGGTAGATGCGGTAGGCCAGATATCCCTGCGGCAGGTAGACGGTCAGCTGATTGTCCCCGGCCTTCAATGCCTGAGCTGTTTCGTAGGCGGCCCAGTGGGGGACGGGATGCTGACACTTGCTGCGGCCTATTTCCTGGCCGTTCAGATTCACGATGATCGGCTGCCCCCATAGTTTGTTCATGTCCCACACGTAAATCCAGGCTTTGGGATTGGCCTGCCGCCATGCGGCGGGAACGGTGATGGTGCGGCGGTAAACCGCCGGTTTTTTCGGCAGGAACATGGTGCGGTCGTGCCCGGGCGCCTGCACAGTGGGCCATGAAGTGTCATCGCAGGCGGCGGTAAAAAGTTCTGCAGGCGGAGCGGGGGGCGTTTCCTCCTGTTCTTTCGGAACATCCAGGTATTTCACCCTCCATGTTCCTGACAAGTCGAGGGCGTTTTTGTCCCATCCCAGGAATGACGCCAATTCCGGTACGCGCACATCCTCCCAGTTTTTTAGCGCCTTGGGATCACCGGTCCAGCGGCGGCTGACCGCTTCAAGGGTGCCGTACTTTTCCTGGAGGTAGGTGCGGAATGTGCGATCGGCCACCGGCCCATATTCCATCAGGATGTCCTGTGCCCCATGCTGCAGTTCGCCGAACGGCTCCAGCCAGCTGGTGATCACATCTTCCTTGTTCAAATCGCGGATCGACTGTTGAACCTGTGCCAGCTGTGCCAGCATCGCCTCTCCGGCATTCCACGAAATCGCGCCTTGTCCGCCATCCTTGTCGGTGGCCGGATCATAGCGGTCTCCGCAATACATCGGCATTTTCTGCGCTGTCTGCTCGCGATAACGGTTGGCAAGCCAGGTTTTTGGCGAGTAGCCGAACTGAATTCCCACCGGCAATTTCCTGTCCCGCGCCTCGCTTAGTCCCCAGTCCCACCAGCGGTAGTTCATCATTCCTTCGGCGTTATCGACAGTGCTGACCTGATTCCAGAAGAGGAAGCCGGCGCGATCCATCTTCTCGGCATATTTAAATTCACCGGTGATGTCGTAGGTCTCATTGGTTTTGTCTTTCGGTCTCTCCCAAGGGCGGTAATAAAAACGGAAACCAAAGCGGTCCCAGCGGTCCAGGTACATCGGCACCTCAGCTTCAGGAGTGAAAACGAACTGTTTGCGGTCGCCTGTCAGGCATTCAGCATACAATACGGCCAGTTCCCTTTCAGTGGAGGCGGCAAGCATGACCACGTCCGGGCCTGTCCGCAGTGAAGCGATGACACCTTGGCGGTCAATTGCGTATGCGGGCAACTCCTCTCCTCCGCTGCGCACGGACACTGCCTTTACTCCCGGCAACAGGGCGAGGTCGGAAAGATATTTGGCATGTGTGATGCGCGCTTTGACGGGATTTTCACAGGTGATGAGGAGAATGGACGCCGGTTGCCCGGTTCCGGCATATTCCCAGCGTGTACCGGACACAGTCCCGTAGCCGCGCAATGCGGCCGGCGCATAATCGGTTTTCACGGCCTTCCCAAGCGTTTTGCCGCTTGTTGCAACAGTCACGCCGTCCGCAGCCGGTCCGGACACCGCCAGGCAAAGCGTCAGCAGTATCAATCCCTTCAGGAAACGGGCGTTAAAATGGAAATCATGCATTTTCAAGTTCTCCTCGTCGGCAGACATGGCCGCCTAATTAAACGTATAGGAATTTCAAAGAAATGAACATCCAACATCGAACATTCAACACTGAACATTAAAAAATTAATTCATTCGAAGTTGGAAGTTCGATGTTCAATGTTCGATGTTCAAAAAAGTTGCGGCCTCCAGCCGCCTAACTTGACGTTAAGGAATTTCAAAGTGGTCGGGTGTCAGGTGTCAGGAAAGATTAGTTTTTCCACTCCTGAAACCTGATACCTGAACACTGACACCAAGTTGCGGCAAAGCCGCCTAATTGAACGTTAAGGAATTTCAAAGTTATTGAATATCCAATTTTCAGAACTTCATCTTCTGCGAATTGCGAAATTCGCACTCCATGGAGCGTTGTCACGCTCGTAAATCAAAAATCCACTCCACTATACATTCAGATTATCTTTACTTCGTAATTCGATATTCGAATGTTCGATATTCGATTGTTCTAAAGTTGCGGCCTTTGGCCGCCTAATTCAACTGGTTCTTAACTTATCGACATTCACTCATTACAGCACCGCGTGTAATATAGGAGTCTTACTTAAACTGGGAACGCCAGCGCCCTCGCTGGCTCTTGAAGCCGCCAAGGTGGCGGCGATCCCAATCCTGGTAAGACTGACGCATTAAGATGCCATCTGCTAACCTGGTCGCTTGGCCTCTCGGGCAGCATCTTTTAAGCTGAGCCAATTTCAAAAGTAGTCAGTCCGCCGCGGCGGACAGAAGTCAGGATTAAGAATAAATTTGGATTTGAGTTTAATTTTCATTCTGAATTCTGTATTCTGACTTCTGAATTCCAGCAAAACGTGAGTTTTGCAATTACCTCGAGCTGATTTCAAAATGCAAGAAAACTGTTGTCGCCGGAATATCTCTTGTTGGTGTTCACAACTTTAGTGTGTCTTCGTATTCAACAAGTTAGACACGCTGAAGCCGTGAACACCAACTTTTGAAATCAGCTCAAAAAGGCAATTTTGAAATTGCCTCACCTCAAGTTAATCAGGCATTCAACTTCTGCGGCCTCGCGGATATTCCAGAGGATTCCAGCCGTGGTTGCCTGGGCCCGGAAAGAACCCTCGGGCTCAGAAATCAGGATCGTTTTTGTTCCTGAAACAAAACTCCATGTCCGGGCCGGACGCGGAATTTTCATCTTGAGCGAAACATCAAGCGCTCTGTCACTGGAAACTTCTTCGCCTGGGCTCAAGTATTTCATCCATGGAAACTCCAGTGTGCCGTTGCACGGCAGATTCCCGTAACAGCATTTCACTGAGACCGCGTTCAAATCGGGTGCGGTACGGAAAATCATGGTCATCCCATGGGCACCGAAACAGAGTGCCGTTTCAGTTCCACCGTCTGGCATCTTCAGTGCGCGAGGTTTTACAAAGCTGCGGCCCAGATAGCGTCCAGACTCCTCCAGTCCGCCTACACGGAAAATCACCAGAGGCACCGGTTTTTCCAAAAGATTTGCCTGGCCGTCGTAAATTCCCAGAATAGAGCAGTCGCCGGGATTCACTGTCAGCCGCATGGAGGCGGCAAGAATATCAATGGCGCCTTCATGTTTTCCGGAATACCGGATAAGGGCCGATCTTGCTGCATTTGTGGAAGACCAATATGTCCGGCTGTCCTTCAGCTTCGCCTGC
>JBAZRS010000418.1:0-5344 GCA_041662825.1 Victivallales bacterium
TTTTTCCCGATTTCACATATGCTTAAAATCTCAATAGCCTGCTTTTGCCTCATCATTGTTTCTCCCCCTCCCCTCATTTCCGCGGAAATCGTAAACGACAGGAAAAGCGCAGTGATTGATGAGCAGCTGAGGCTTGCCGACGGGCTCTTCAAAAGGGGGCACTACTCCCTCGCCATAGAGGAATACAGGAAAATATTGGAGCAGTATCCGAATGATCCGCTGGCGGCAGATGCGCTCTCACAGATCGCGGATGCATATTCCGCATCCGGGAATCTGGCAAAGGCGCTGGAAACATACAAGCTTTTCCTTTTGAAGTTTCCCCGCATAAAAACCACGGGGTCCGTAAAAGTCAACTATGCCGCCGCCCTCCTTAAAACAGGGAGAAAAGAGGACGGAGCGGAAGCCCTTTCAGTTTTAACGAAAATAAAAAAATCCGGCGAATGCACTGCAATTGTCAGGGACGCGGCCGCATACAATCTTGCAAAAGCATACAGCAGTTCCGGCGAGACCGTAAAGGCCAAGGCGGAATTCAAAGAGCTCTCATCGAAGAAAGTCAGCTCCGGGGATGACATCTATGCGGCTTTTGCAAGAATTGAATTGGCATCCATCTTCGACAGCGAAGGGAAAGGAGAGGAGGCCGTCAGTCTGCTGAGATCCCTTATAGACAATAAAAACACCCCTCCCGAAATACTTTGCCCCGCACTCAACTATCTTGCCACAATGTGCTTCAGGGAAAAAGATTACGTGAAAGCCGCCGAAGCCTATGAACAGCTATGGCTTCAGTTTCCTGAAACTGCGGCCGGAAAAGAGGCGTACTATAAAAAATACGAGTGCCTCTTTTTCGCAAAAGAATACGTGCCGCTCCTCAGGGGGCTTGACAGGGCGCTGGAAAAACCGGAAAGCACTGTGGATTCAAGCACTGAAAGGCTGGTCTGCCTGAAGGCCTCAGCCCTGATGGAACTGGGGTCGCACAAAGAGGCCTTACAGTTATTTTCAAAAATAATAAACTCGCCTTCCACCTCCATTGAATATGTCTCAAAATCCTCGCTTCAGACAATAAAATGCCTCCTCCTGCAAAACAAGGTGCAGGAAGCGGTAAAAGAGGCCGGAAACCTGTTGAAACGCGACAGGATGCTTACCCAGTCAAAGGTGACCGCCGCGGAAATGATATGCGCTTCACTGCAAAAACCTTTTGAAAAGATATCTTTCATGAAGGAGACTGTCGGCACGGCCCGAGACGTGAAAGAAAGAAACATCCTGAGACTCGCCCTGGCCGACCTGTACTTTAATCTTTCACAGCCCGACAACGCGCTTTCCCTCTACCGCGAAATTTTGAATGAATGTGAAAATGAACTTAAACCTCCGTGCTATTTCGGGATTGCAAAAGTTTTCGAGGCCGCCGGCAATGAAAAGGAGGCCCTCTCTTATTACAGGAAAATAACCTTGGACTTTAGCAGCTCATCTTTATATCCTGAAGCGCTCCTGAAGTCCGCAGTCCTCATGCTTTACGATAAGTCAGGCTATGAGGAATCCAGGGAGATCCTTGTAAAATTGACAAAGGACTACAGCGGGAATAAGGACATCTACGGGAATGCGGTTTTTTATCTCGCCTACATGGACTTCACAAAAGGCAATTTCCTGGACGCCTTTGAAGCATTCAAGAAAATATCCGAAGACGGCAAATACGACAGCGGTCTCAGGTTCCTTTCAAAACAATATCTCCTTTGGTCCTTTGTCTCAGCAAACATGATGCCGGAGGCGGATAAATTATTCCTGGAAATATCCTCTTCACCTGAAACCTTCCCCTCTGTCAATCCGGAACTTCTCCTTCTCCTGGGAAGAAAATACGGTGAAAAGGATAAAACCGAGTATTCGGTCAAATGCTACCACGCCCTCGCAATAAACAATAATCCCGATTACAGGCTTAAAGCGCTGAATGGACTTGGACAGCTGATGGAAAAGAAGGGGGACAATGACAAGGCGCTGTCTTTTTATAAAGATGGCGAAAAGATTAAAACAGACAATAAGGATCTCTATTCCGATCTCCTTTCGCGTCTAGGCACGGCCCTCATGAAAAAAGGCAATAAAAACGAGGCTGTCCTTGTCTTTGAAAAGTGCATTGAGATATCGGGAAACACGTCGGCTTCAGACCGTTCGAGGCTTGGTCTCGCAAAGATCCTGTCCGAATCCGAGGAAGACCTGAACAGGGCAAACCGTTACGCGATGTCTGTTTTCATTCTTTCAAAAGATCCCTCCCTTTCCGAGGAGGCGATAATGCTCAGCATTGAAATCTCCCTGAAACAGAATAAAAGGGAAGAAGCGAGAGCCACCTTCGAGGAATTGAAGAAACGCTTTCCCAAATCGTTGAAAAAAGACAAGGTCAAAAACCTGCAGACACTACTGAAGTGAATCTTGCTTGCTTCTTAATTTTTCCGGGACGGAAAAATTTTCTTCCCATAATCATTAGATATTCATGGCTTAATGAGCTTCAACGGATTCTCGTACCCGACCTTCAGCAGTTCCCTATCTGAAAGCAGGCCGAGTCCTTTCAGGTAATTCATGCATTTTGCCATGTTAAAAGAAGAACCCGACAAACATCCGAGTTTGGGATTGTACAGCCTTCCGTTCCTGTCAAGAACGACGTCTCCACCGAGGTTTCTGTATCTTCCTGGCTTAAGACCGGCGATAGGCGCCGCATCGCTGACCACTGCGCAATTGTCCGCACCTTTCGCCCTGATTATCGTTTTTATGACCGAAGGCGGAAGATGATGCCCGTCCGTAATGATCATTGCCAGAAGTGAATCTTCGGCAATCCCGTCCCAAATAGTGTTCGGGTGCCTGGGAAGGAGATTAGGAAGACCGTTCCCAAGGTGTGTCAAAGCTTTTGCTCCAGCGGCTGCGCCTTTCGCAAGCTGTGCGGAATTCGCAAGCTGATGGCCCAGGGAAACGGTCGTACCGGATTCGGAGGCGTATTTTATCAGCTTGCAAACTCCTTCAACTTCGGCGGCGACTGTCAGCATTTTTATTTTCCCGCCGCAGAGTTTGGAAAGCTTTTTGAAATAAGTTAGATCCGGCTTAATCATCCATTTCGGGTTATGCGCTCCGGAAGCGCCCTTTTCCGTGGAAAGAAATGGGCCTTCAAGATGGAATCCGGGTATTTTTGAGGCGAACTCTCTGTCCCCAATGACTTCTGAAATGAGCGGAAGATTGCGCTCATACACCTCGTCCGGGCTTGTAATTAGGGTCGGAAGGAAAACTGCGGTGCCGGATGAGAGGATTTCCCTGCACGCCTTCCTGAAATCGTCTTTTGCAAGTTCCATTGAGGAAAAATCAATTCCGATGTATCCGTTGACCTGAAGATCAACCCAGCCGCTTATCTTTCTCATTTATGTCCCCTTTTGAATTAGGCGGCCAAGGGCCGTAACTTTAGTCATCAGTAATCAGTGTTCAGTTATCAGTAAGTACTGGTCACATTGAAATTCCTTAGCCTTGATCTACCCGGCTCTTCCAGGACTAATCTCTTTTGACTTTAGCGACTATTGCGTCTTTAGCGTTAAATTTCTTAACGCAAGAGGCGCAAAGGTCGCAAACGGGTAAAAATACAATTTCATATACGATAAATTTAAATCCTAAAAAAAACGGTTTAATATATTCATGTTTCCACTAAGCTCAAGGATGCCCGAATAATCGTTTTTTCAATTTCTCCTTGAATAAAATCTTTTTTTGGCAATATTCCAATCTCCTATGAATATAAATGAAATCGCCGACAAATTTGGAATAACAGAAAGGCTGGAGTCGTTTTCCCCCGGATGGGAGGAATCAATTGCGGCCATGCCTGCCGGAATTCCGGATTTCCTGAAACCGGAAACATTCATAACCTCCGCCAGATTCTGCGGATTCGCCTCCGACATTGAACCGACACTCGTCTCCACTGCAGAACAGATATGCGGGGACAATGCGCTTCTTCATCTCTGCTGGCACTATTTCCACCAACTCACCGATGGGACTCATCCCGTCAACTACAACAAGTGCCCGGATTTAAAAAAGCCACTCGGGGACAAGTTCGGAATCTTTTACCTGCTGGTGGGGCTCGGAGTCGTACCCGGCGCAAGAGCTGTCTACGGAAAAATGAATGTTCCTGAAAATATAATCAGGGACACTATGAGGGAAATCGAAGGTTTCAATGAGAACCACAAGATTGCCTGCAAGCTCCCCGGCCTGCTTATAAATCAGATCTCATGGCTTGGCAACTATTATAAGGGGAAGCTCTTCCGGCTTGGCAGGATGGAATACAAGATAGAGCCTTTTAATTACCACCGTTTTTTCTACAGGAACAGGAAGACAGGTCTGAAAATCTGTTTTGCACCTGACAATGTCCGCTACAACGGTGAAGGCTTTGTAGACGGAACAGACGGAATCATCGATGCGGAGAACGGATGGACATCATCTTTTTATGAGGAAAACGGAATCATCTGCGGCAATCCCATCTCACCGTACGGGCATGCGTTGAACAAGAGGCTTCAGATATCACTTAAGGAATGGGAGCCCGCGCTGAGACCCAATGACTGGGTGATAGACTTGCACATTCCCCCGGGCGGGGGAATGACGCCGGAGGCGTGCCTCGAATCATTTAAAGCCGCCTTTGATTTTTTCAACACGCGCTTTCCTGAAAAGAAAAGTTCCGCGATAGTCT
Source organism: Victivallales bacterium (assembly GCA_041662825.1). Lineage (GTDB taxonomy): Bacteria > Verrucomicrobiota > Lentisphaeria > Victivallales > GWF2-50-93 > GWF2-50-93. The sequence goes on from JBAZRS010000418.1 coordinate 4,694, forward strand.
GTTCGTCCTGGATCTTCAACACTCAGTTCGAAACATATCTTCCGGATTCGAACATGGTGAAGTTCATGCGGGAACTTTATCTGTTCCCAGTGCAGTCCAGCGGGAATGACGGAATGTTCTTTGTCTTCTGCAGGGATTTCAAGGATCTCTCCGAGGCCCCGCGCGAAACCCGTCTTCAGAAGGCGATGATGGACATCCTCGAGTCGGGCAGGAAACTCCGTTCCAGCGGAATGGCTTTCTTCATAGAGGACCTGAAATATTTCGGAACCGGGCATTACAGGAAATCCTGGGATGAGATGGAAAGTTGAAGGAATGAATCGGTGAAACGGCGAATCGGTGAATCGGAGTTGAAATATGAAAGAATATTCAATCATGAAAATTTTTCCGTCCCGGAAAAATTAACAGGGAAAAAAGATGGATACCCTCATTTGTCCTTCTCAAAGGCCTTCAGCAGCATCTCTTTTTTCTCGCGCCAGCACCACAGGACATAAATGCCTGCAAAGAGGCATATCATTCCGCAGAAATAAATGAACACATTCCCGTATCTTGAATAGAATGTCAGAGGGGCGGAAGGGATGACTTCCACATTGAAATTCGCGAAGCCCTTCACCTTTTTCAAAGGGTCGGGAATCGCCTTACCGGATTTGGGAT
>JBAZRS010000419.1:0-5309 GCA_041662825.1 Victivallales bacterium
CATTATGCAAACTGCTTGTCGATGAACAGAGGTTTGACGAGGCGAATCAGCTTATAGACAGATTCCTCAATGAATACAGGAAAAATATTAAGGATATTGAGGACAATTATAAAACTGAATTTGAAAGTGTTAAGATTTATATCGCCGTCCTGGGCATGAAGGCGAGGATTGTTAATTTAATAGAAGGCAATGCCAGACAGGCTTTTGTTGAAAAGAAATATGATAAGGCGATAATCCTGACCAATGCAGCCCAGAAAATCAGCATAAGCGCAATTGATCAGGCTAGGAAATTCAGATCAGGGTGTAAGACCGATCCGCTAGGCATAAAAAAGCTTGACGGTCTTGTTAGTGAAGGATTGAGGAAAACAGAAACTCTCGAGGATTTTGAAAAAGACTGTAAAAAACGCGTTGCCGCTGATAAATTTGAAAAAGATACGGATCTGCCCAGCTTTGACCCTGAAAGACCTCTCAGGAAATCGGAAATAGAGGTGTCGCTTGCCCAGGCGAAAATCCTGATCGCAAATGAGGACTATATTCGTGCAAGAGATGCGCTTGAAAAAGTGCTTGTTCGGGATCCATACAACGAAAAGGCGACTAGCATACTGCAGATTGTTTATGACAAATTGTATCAGGCCGGAAAACAGAGGAGGATTAATGAAGAGAGGGAAATAATAGCTGAAAACAGGTGGAATTGGAATCAGGCTGTTCTTCCCGCCCCCGCCATTAAGCCCTCCCAGGGTAATGCCGTTGCCGTTGAAAAGTCGGAACTTTCAGACAAGCTTTCAGAAATCATAATAGACCAGGTTGATTTTGAAGAGGCGACGATCTCGTCTGTTGTCTCGTTGCTGATGCAGAGAAGCAAGGAACTTGATCCCTCGCCAAACAAGACAGGGGTTAACATTCTTCTCAGGCTTAACCCCGAAGAGGTGACCAGCGCGCCGAGGATTACAATGAGTCTTGATGGAATCCCGCTTGGGGAAGTGATAAGATACATATGCCAGGCATGCGGTCTCAAATACCGGGTTGAAGAGCGGGCCGTCATCATAAGCTCCGAGATAACCGATATAATGGAAACAAGATTCTTCAAAGTCCGGGCCGCAATGATCAACAACATAGCCCCGTCCGCTGTTACAGGAGGGGGCACCGGCAGCGCCGCAGTCGACCTTGCATCTGCCATTTCCTCTGAAATGACAGCGACCGCTTCTACAACTGCACCAAAGGCTATGCTGCTATCCAGCGAGGCCCTAAAGAACTACTTCAGCCAGAGGGGCGTCAGCTTTATAGATCCCAATACTGCGATTGCGTATGACAGGCGCGGCGGAAAGCTTGTTGTTAAAAACACCCCTGAAAATCTAAGGAGGCTTGAGGCGCTTCTGAGGGATCTTGACATAGAGACGCCGTTAGTTCTTATTGAATCCAAATTTATTGAATTAACCCAGCTAGACACTGAGGAGCTGGGATTTGAATGGATGCTGAACAAGACTACAAACGGACAGCCTAGCGGAGACTGGACGACTTGGAGTTCGGGAGGAGTTATTCCGGGAGTGACCGGTGGAAACGGCGTGCCGGTGCCGCCGAGTTCCTCGACATTGACGAGACCGCTTCCCAACGATAAAATTGTAAACAACCTCCGCCTCCCGGGGGCTTCCGGCTTTCCCGGATTCGGAAAAAACCAAAAACTCTATCTTGACGTTATTGTCCATGCCATGGATCAGAGCGGAAAAGCTGAAATACTTTCGGCTCCCAAGGTGATAGCCACAAGCGGACAGCCGGCTATAATCAGAATGGTTCGTGAAGAGTATTACCCGACATCCTGGACAGAGCCGGTAGTAACTGTAGGGGATAATCTTGTTCAGGTTACGCCCTCCTATCCAGAGCTTGGAGAGGGCACGGATCTTGGAATAACACTTGAAGTCACTGCGACTGTAAGTCCCAACAATTATACGATTTCCCTTAATCTCCATCCTATCGTAAGGGAGCAGGTCGACTGGGCGAATTACGGTTATACGATTTCAGTCACCAATACTGCTCCCGGTGGCGGTGCGCCCATGTCAATTCCTGCTACACTTAAAATGCCAATTTTTTCAGTTAGGGATGTTACCACGAATGTCAAGGTCTATGACGGTGAAACGCTTGTTCTGGGAGGAATGATCAGGGATGCCATTTTAAAAGTAGACGACAGGCTTTCCGGCATCGGGGATATTCCTCTTGTCGGACGGCTCTTCAGGACGAAGAACGAGAACAGCAACAAACAGAATCTTTTGATTTTCGTAACCGCAAGGCTTGTTAATCCAGACGGGATACCTGTCCGGATGGGTGAAACAAGGGGATTGCCTGATTTTCGCAGATAGGGTAATATTGTCAAGTTTAATTTACATATCATTACGGAGGATATAATGTTCAAGAGGAAATACGCTGAAATCACGTCGGTGCTTCTCGCCCTGACTTTGATATTTTGCTTTTCAGGAAAGCTCTTTACAGAGCTTGGCGCTGCTGAGGAAAGCAAGAATGAAATGGCTAAGGAAAATGCGGTTAAGAATGAATCTGAACTGAGAGCCGATTTGACAGCTGAACAGGCGAGGAATGCCTTTGAAAATGATGATTATCAAAATGCAAGGGACTTATATCTTCAGGCCAAGGAGATTATGGTTAAGAACCTGGGCCCAGGCGAATATAACAATAAAAGAATCCAAGGCATAAACGAAGCCCTTGCCGCTGTTTACCAGTACTGGGCGGAAGACCTTGTGGCAAAAGCCGAAAAGGTTGAGAAAATGGGCAAGGATCCTCAGGGTGATTGCAATGAGGCGATAGAGAAGTGTGATATGGCGATCAAGGAGTGCGACGATGCAATTAAAACTCTTTCCTCAACTCCCAAGTCGGGTAACCTCACAGATAGGTTCACCGCAATAAGAAAAAGACTTTTTGCCATGAGGGATAGGCTGGTTATCAAAAAAGACTCGCTTAAGTATAAGTATGAAACTTCTGAAAAGTTTATCGATCCCAAGCGTGACGACAGACTATACAATATCGATGTCCTTTTTGAACAGGGCAAGAAATTTTACGATGACAGTCAGTTTGACAAGGCGAGGGACAAGTTTGAGGAAATCCTTGTGATAAATCCCTATCATGTAAAGGCGATGCAGTACATAAAGCAGATAAGCGGAGAGCTATACAAGGAAGGGGATCGCAGATATGAACTTACACATCGCGAAAGAATAACAGAAGTAGAGTGGAAATATATACCGCCGATTATCCCTAGAACACTTTCCGGAAACAAGGAAATAACCGGGAAGGAACCTATTCTAAAAGACGAGGGAACGAGTTCAATACAGAAAAAGCTCAATGATATTATAATAGATCACATAGAATTTGAAGACGTGACAATTCCGACTGTAGTCAAATATTTGAAGAACCGCAGCCGGGAATTGGATCCAGAGAAGCAGGGAGTAAATATACTCCTGCGCTTAAATGCAGGTGAAAAGGCTGCTCCTGCCGCCGCCGCCCCGGCTCCCGGTGCCGCTGCCCCTGGAGCAGATGGTGCACCTGCACCTGCAACTGCTCCTGCCGCCGCCGCATCTTCAGGCGAAGTCCCTACCATAACAATGCTTGTTGACGATATTCCGCTTGGTGATGCCATCAGGTACATATGCAGGGGCGCTAATCTCAAATACAGGATTGAAAGGTTTGCCGTAGTTATAGCTGCGCAGGACATTCCGCTCGATGAACTGGAAACACGTATTTATCCTGTCGAAAAAGAAGCTTTTTCCGAACTTGGGGGAGCCCCTACTGCAACCGGGGCGGCCGCAGCGGGAGCTGCAGGAGGAGCTGCAGGAGGAGCTGCAGGAGCCGGAGGCGAAATTGAAGCTTATTTCCGGACGAGGGGTATTTCCTTCCCGGAGGGCGCCAAGATTGTGTTTGATAGCAGGATTAGCCGTCTTATCGCCACAAACACCCCGGATAACCTGACAAAAATAGAGGATATAATCCATGGGCTCAATGTTGTTGACCCGCAGGTTCTCATAGAAGCGAAGTTTGTCGAAATTTCCCAGGATGACATTGATTCGCTCGGAGTGGAGTGGCTTGTAAGCAGACCGGTCGGGGGGATTCCCAATATGAGCAAAAGCAAAATCACTTTTGATCAGAATGATCCTATCAACCGTTTTGGTGCCGCATCTGTTACAGGACAGGACGATGTTATTTTCAATGTAACGCATCATACCAGTCAGGGGGTCACGTATCAGGCGCTTGTTCATGCCCTCAACAAGTCTTCGACAGGAGACGTACTTTCAACTCCCCGTGTAACTACGCAGAACGGACAGCAGGCTACCATAAGAATGGTGAACGAAGAATATTTTCCGAGCAGCTGGACCGAGGCCACATTTACACAATCGGGACAATACAGCGTTTTTACCCCGTCTGTCCCTGAACTTTCCGACGCTACCGACCTTGGTGTAACGCTTACCGTCACTCCAACTGTTGATTCCGACTGTTATACAATTTCCCTCAATATGGTTCCGATAGTCCGCTCCTTTCTCGGATGGACTGATTACAGTTATACGTTTACGCCTCTTGGTCCCGGAGCTATTCCCATCACAAACATAATAAGAATGCCGATTTTCGAAGTGAGGACAGTAGATACCAAGCTTGTCGTATATGACGGCGAGACGATAGTAATGGGCGGGGCAATCCAAGATACTAGCGGTTTTACTGATGACAGAATTCCAATAATCGGCGACCTGCCTGTTGTAGGGGCCCTTTTCAGATCCCAGGCGCAAAATCGCCAGAAAAGAAATCTTCTCATATTTGTGACTGCACGACTTGTCAATCCTGACGGTTCGCCATTGCGTGAACGCGAGATTAAAGGTTTGCCGCCGTTTAGAAGGTAGGCGCAATTTAAGAGCGTTTGTATTTTAAAAGGAACTCAAGCTGTAATAAGCTTGAGTTTTTTTATTTATTGTCTATTACAGCAAATGTAATCTCGGATTTTGAAACAAGCTTGTCCTCAACGTATATAAAACCCTCTCCGCGTCCGAACCTGGAACTGCCTTCAGGTACGTCAACTTCAATCCTCATCTGGTCTCCGGGTGTAACGGGATGGAAGTACTCGGCGTTGTCAATTGCCATGAAATATGCTATTTTACCCCTGTTTTCAGGTCTTTCCAGAACCATTACGCATCCGCTCTGCGCTATTATCTCAGCGTGAACAGCGCCTGGAAGGACAGAATAATCGGGAGAATAACCATGAAAGAAAGGTTCAGTCCCGGTGACATTTTTTATTGCTATGACATGAGCTCCCGTTACTGACACTA
>JBAZRS010000420.1:0-2654 GCA_041662825.1 Victivallales bacterium
CTGCGACGTCGTGGAGCTTGTCTGAAATGGAGATGAGTTCGGAAGCGCAGCTTTCAGCCACGGATATTTCCGCTTTTCCGAACATCAGCCTGTGGAGGACCGGAAGAAGATCCTTCATTTTTCCGGGGTCGTAAACTGATTTGTTGCGCAGGAGGAGGATGTTCTGGCAGCGGGAGCGGATTGTGGGGAGGAGCGTGAACGGGTTCGGGGTCAATAGGATGAGCAGGCTTGAAGGCGGCGGTTCCTCAAGCGTTTTCAGGAAGCAGTTCTGCACCTGCGGGTTCATGCAGTCGGCATCATGGACGATTCCGATTTTCATGCCTCCGCCTGAAACGCTTTTGAGATGGAAGCGCGACTGGAACCAGCGCATGGTGTCGGGCTGACTGCTGTCGTCGCCAATCAGGATCTGCCTTGATTTTGAAACCGGTGCCAGTGTGAAGAGTTCCGAATATGTCCGGTTGTCCAGCTGGCGGCAGACCGGGCATTCTCCGCAGGCGTCTCCGGATTCGAGAGGCTCCGGGCACGAGACGGCCTGGGCCAGCGCTATTGCGAAATCCGCAGAAAGGGTGCTGTCATCGCTGTGAATGATGAAGGAGTGGGAGAGATGGCTGGCCTTCTTTGCGGAAAGCAGGGCTTTCACCACGAAAGGGAATTCATTTTGGAATTGCAGCAATTGCATTTTTAACAGTTTTCACAATCTCGTTGTGGACGGAGGCGATGCTTCCGGCCGAACTTATTAATTTGACGCGTCGCGGTTCCTCGGACGCTATTTTCAAGAACGCGTCCCGTACTTTTGAATGGAAGGAGATGTCTTCGGCCTCGATCCTGTCGTTCTCGTTCCTTTCAATCCTCCTCGCAAGGCTTTCCTCCGGCGTGAGGTCGAGGATTACCGTGAGGTCGGGTGACCGGCCTATCGACGCAAAACGGTTCAATGTCCTTATGAAATCCATGTCCAGGCCCCTGGCATATCCCTGATAGGCGACGGTTGAATCCGTAAAACGGTCGCAGATGACATATTCGCCGTTCTGCAGGGCCGGAATGATGACTTCGCGCATGTGCTGCGCCCGGCTTGCCGCGAAGAGGAGGAGTTCCGTCTCGTCTGCAACGGGGTTTTTGCCGGAATGGTGCTTGACTATGTTCCTGATTTCCTCGCCGATCTCGGTGCCGCCGGGTTCACGGGTTATGACGCATTTGACTTTATTTTCCAGGAAGTATTTGCTGAGCAGTTTGATATGCGTTGACTTGCCAGCGCATTCGCTTCCCTCGAAGGTGATGAAGTAGCCGTGTGCCATGATGCTTTCGGTTATCGGTTATCGGTTATCGGTTATCGGTTATCGGTTATCGGTTATCGGTTATCAGCAATCAGAAGGGGGACGACAAAAACATTTAAGTTTTTGAAGCTAATTGCCGGTTACTGCTTAACAGAAATCATAAGGGAACCTCCAAAAATTCGCATGTGGCGCGTTGCGGAAGATTTTTGAAAGCTCAAAAAGAATTTCTGAACGGAGGCGTATCGGTAGATACGCCGAGAGAGGAACATTCTTTCTTGAGCCAAAAAGATCCACAACCCGAAGGGAAACAGATTCTTATGGATTTCAGCGTTGTCGTAAAGCTGCTTACATACCGCTTCGGGTATGCTCGCAATTTTCCTCCTAGCTGCCTATCCATAATCTCATGTCTCGCGCCATATGCCAATTTTTAGAGGTTCCCATAAGTTATTAGGAAAAGGGCTTATAGCAAGAAATCATTCTGATTTATTTATCGCTTTCAGCGAAATTGTATCTTGTTTGGTCATTTCCCCCATAGGGTTGGCTTCGCGACCCTATGCTATGTTATTCATCGCCTTTGGCGAATCATTATATCATGCTCTCTGGTTGGTTTAATCGTATAGTGTATTCTTTTTTTCGAACTCATACCCAGCAATCCATTCATCCGTCATCCCGAGAGATGACTCTGGAATTGTTTAAGGTATCTGATCCGTTCGGTTACAGGCGGGTGGGAATAATGGAATTTGGCGTAGAGGCGATGGGGGTGGAGGTTTGAGAGGTTTTCGGCGGAAAGTTTTATCAGCGCTGAGGCCAGGCCTTTGTTCTCGCCTGTGAGCTCGCATGCGAATTTGTCGGCCTCCCATTCGAACTTCCTTGAAATGAAATTGAACACCGGTGCAATCGGGTAGGTGGCTATTGAGGCAATAAAACCCAGAAGGATGATTTTTGCAGGGAAACTGTCAACAGAGAGATGGAATATTCTAGTGATGATGTCGCTGTTTAAAATCAGGAAGGCTGCATATGAGGAAATCAGGGCTCCGGCTTCCATGATGAAGAGGAGTTTCAGGACATGCTTCCGTTTCCAGTGGCCCGCCTCATGTGCGAGGACCGCGAGGATTTCATGTTTATCCATCTGCCGGAGCAGGGTGTCGAAGAGCACGATCCTTTTCACATGGCCGATGCCTGTGAAATATGCGTTGCTGTGTTTCGTGCGTTTTGACGCGTCCATCTTCTGCACTTTGCTTATCCTGATTCCAGCCTTCTGCATGAGGGAGGAAATGTCGGAGACAAGCGTTTCATCTTCAATCTGAGTGTATTTGTTGAACAAGGGCTCTATGACATACGGGGAGACGTACATGAGGAAAATGCTGAACAGGAAGAAGAGCA
>JBAZRS010000420.1:2664-4329 GCA_041662825.1 Victivallales bacterium
AGAACCACCATAATGCGGGGCTTGCTGCGATTATTGCGAAAGCCGCAGAAATGAGGGCTGAAAGTATGACGGCGGAGATAATGAGTGATTTAGCAAGGTCGCTCAGCCAAAGTTTAAGCGTCATCTCATTGAAGCCGTATTTGTTCTCGAGCTTGAAGGTGCTGTAGAGGCTGAATGGAATTTCGAGCAGGGTTTTCATGAAAATCAGGGGCAGGAAAAATGCCAGCCCTGAAATTATGAAATTCAGCCCCAGCCTGTTCACCCAGGAACTGTATGCGTCCAGCAGTCCGGAAAAAATGAATATCAGGATGAGCGCCTCGTCAAAAATCGTACAGATGAAACCGAAGCGCATCTTGTCCACGGTGTAATCGGAGGACTTCCTCAGCTTTTCGGCGTCAATCGCAGCGCTGAACTCCTCCGGAATCAAATGCCCGAAGGATTTGAGGTGCCTGTAGTTCAGATAGTCCAAAATAAAATCGAAAGCCCTGACAACTGCGTATGCGGCCAGGATAATGATTAAAAGAGTGTTCATGGTTCCCTTTGTTGTTTGATCGGAATATTGGTTTATCTCCTGCAGGTGTTTTTACCGTTGGAGTTCACGACTTTAGTCGTGTCTTCATTTTTTATCTTAAATGTATAAAGGCTTTCGTCTTAAATTCAAAAAAATCACACGACTAAAGTCGTGAACTCCAACTAAGAACGCACAACAAATGCAAAGGTAACCGTTGGAAGTGGTATTTCAATTTAACTTGAGATGAATAAAAAGCAGTGTATTTTTTTTCTATTGGCAATAAAGATATCCGCAGTTCCGTTTTTAAAGCAGTTAAATTTAACAATATGGGGGAATGAATCATGAGAAAGCTGATCGGGATGATTTGTATGGGGCTTTTGTCCGGAATTTTTGCCTTGAGCGCACAGGATGCGGCGAAGCCGGGGCCGGCCGGGGATGGTTCGGCTCAGGCCAGGCGGATGAATCCTGAAATGGGATTGCAGATGGTCGCCGAGTATCTCAGGCAGAATGATCCGAAGAAATTTGAGGAGATGCAGAAGCTAAGACAGGAAAAACCGGAGGAATTCAAAAAGCAGATGGCTGAGCTTTCCGAAAAGATGAGAGAGAAAAACCAGAAGGAAAGGGAGGAATTCAAAGCTCTTTCAGACAAATACCGCGAGACCAAGAGCGATGCCGACAAGGCGGCTGTGAAGGCGAAGCTGGAAGAATATATGAATAAGCGGATCGAGATGCAGAAGCGGCGCATTGAAGAGATTGAGAAAAATCTCGCAGATGCCAAAGCCAATCTTGCCGACGAGGAAAAGAGCATGAAGTCGAAGATAGATGAATGGTTGAATCAGATTCTTACAAACACGGAAGGCAAGCGAGACAGGAAAGCGGAGCCCGCCAAATAAGTTGTGGCAATTTTTAAAGGTTCCCTTAATTAAAAGAGTGTGGTACAGGCGTCTCGCCTGTTCTTATTCTTTCCTGAAGAACAGGTGAGACACATGTGTTACATTAAAGAAGATGCCACCAGGATGGTGGCGTTCCGTAAGAGTTGCGGCTTCCGGCCACCTAATTCAACGCATAGGAATTTCAAAACGGATCGCTGGCATCTTGTCGGCATTTTAATTAAGATGAAGAATTTCTGAAAACCTGAATCATTTTCAATCATG
>JBAZRS010000420.1:4339-5308 GCA_041662825.1 Victivallales bacterium
TGGAGTCTTTGTTTGACTCCACTAAACTTTGTCGCAAGCTTTGTCCTGAGCTTTGTCGGAGAAGAATGCAAAAGGGGAAAGGGAATCGACGAAGTTCGCGACAAAGCTCACGACAAAGCTTGATAATAAAGATCCGGCGGATAATCAAATTATTAAAGTTGTGGCTTCCAGCCGCCTAATTTATGCGGAAGGCTCAAGCCTTGCTTTCCCGCTCAAGATGCTCGGCAAGTGTTTTTGCAAAGTTTGTGAACGGTTCGATTACTCCCTGCTGGTGCATGCAGATCTGTCCCTGTTCATCGCATGATTTGACCCATTTTGAAAGAGTGCGCATGTATTTGATCTCCAGTGTGAGCGCCTTGTCGGCCTCTTTCGCAAGCAGCCTGAGTATTTCGGGGGCGGGCCATGCGGCGCGTTCATTTGTCACCGGCCAGGCCTTGTATCCCACGAGAGGAAGTTTTGCGTTCTGCAGATGGTGAACCGCTTCGATATGCCGGATTGTCATCTGGCAGTAATCCCCGATGTACTTAGCCTGTTTCCTGCCGGTCTTGATCGAGGAGGTTCCGAGCTTTCTGAATGCGTCGGCGGCCTTCCGGTAATTCGCCTTTGATTCCATCAGCCTGCGCCAGTAATAACCGGGAACATCTGTTGAATTCCTGAACACCCAGTCTGAAGTGAATCCGATATTGTAATTGAAAGTCTTGGCGTAGGCGGTAGCCTCCTCGAGCAGGCCATAAGCCTCGTTTGCGAGATCCGCATTTCCGCTCCCGAACATTCGTCCGAAATAATCCTTTTTAAACTCATCCGCGGTCAGGGACGGATCCCAGCAGAGCCCAGCCGCCGCCGCCGCATTGTGTTCAAGCGACCTGACTCGCCAGTGGTTGAAGCACATCAGCTCAGCGCCCAGTTCTTTGGACTTCCTGACATTTTCAACGAGGGAATTCAGCCAGCTTTGGGCGAGCATCATCGTGC
>JBAZRS010000421.1:0-5305 GCA_041662825.1 Victivallales bacterium
CGAACTTCCCGTTCACATCCATCCGGTCGCCTTGGACAGCAGTTTTACATAATAAACATAATTATCCCAGGAGACGTCTGACGGAACTCCGTGGTCGCAGCCGGGGATGAAACCGCCATCCCTTATCACAGGCTCAATTCTCCTTATTTCCTCTTCGATGACTCTTCCCCCTTTAGCCATCGCCCTTTTATCGACTCCGCCGCGATATGCCATATTTTTACCGAAACGTTTCCTGAAATCGACAATGTCGTTTCCTGCTGCGACTTCGATCGGGTCGCATGCATTTATTCCGGCTTCAATCCACAATGGTATAAGTTCGCCAATGAAACCGTCGGAATCCATGGCGTAAACCGGAACACCGGCGCCGCGGATTATTTCGCCCCATCTTTTCCAGACCGGGAGCAGATACTCCCTTGCCATGTCCGGAGACAGCATCGAAAACGACTTATACGCCATATCTTCAGAAAGATGAACCTCATCCGGAGTGAAATGCTTGAGGGCGTTATTCAGGAGAGCCGAAACATATTCCTGCCAGAACAAGATCATCTCCCTCAAGAAGTCAGGGTCATCATAGAACATCATGCAGAGGTTTTCGAAACCCAGCCACTCCCGCAGCTGCCAGAATGGACCTGAAAAATTGAGTCCGACATAATTCTCCCTGTTTTGAAGCTCCTTCCCGAGGAAGGCCGGATTTTCTGAATATCTCAGGAGGTCGTCCGGATTATATCTTTTCTTCATGTCCTCCCAGTCGGCGCGTGTTTCAACAGGGCATTTTATCCAGCGGCGGGTCACAAAGTCGGTCGCGTTCCTGAGATAGTCGACGGTAAATTCATTTCCGATCTCGCAGATGTTGCCCTTCCAGTCCTGAACAACTTGCGAATCCTTCCTGCGCTCGACAACCTTCTCCTCGAACTGCGGGATCATCCTTTCATTGACAAGGAAACCTTTTCCTCCTTTGGGCCAGTCCATTTTCCCGCCGGCCTGACGATATGCATATTCGACGATATCACCATCCTTGACAGTTTCCGGAAGTCCCTGCTTCCTCCAGGTTTCACGGGTTGATTTCCTCCCCCCGCCAGGTGTCAAAGGTATCCTGTCGGGACTGCCGAATAACAACGCCTCCAAGTGTCTCTTTCTCTCGTTCATTGCATTCTCCTTAAGTATGTCGGGATTCATCCCGACTGTTTTATAAATAAGTTTAGTCATGGATTGAAAAGACAGCCTTCCGCCTTCGCAGGGAAGCTACGGCGGACACAGAAAGGCTGGACTCCAAATTTTGGAGCTCACACTTTAGGGAACCTCTAAAAATTGGTATATGGCGCGAGACTGGAGATTATGGATAGGCAGCTAGGAGGAAAATTGCGAGCATACCCGAAGCGGTATGTAAGCAGTTTTACGACGACGCTGAAATCCATAAGAATCAGTCTCCCTTCGGGTTGCGGATCTTTTTGGCTCAAGAAAGAATGTTCCTCTCTCGGCGTATCGCTCGATACGCCTGCTTTCGGAAATTCTTTTTGAGCTTTCAAAAATCTTCCGCAACGCGCCACATGCGAATTTTTAGAGGTTCCCTTTAGTGTATCTTATTAACTTATCGCACATATCTAATATTTTCTTTTTATTTGCATATTATCCTATATATTACACGAAATGACAATGGATGGAAAAAGCATTAATATGGATAAAAGAACCATATTAAATACGGGAGTAATCAGATCCGAACTTTTCAGGACGCCCCTTGGTTTTGAAAAAGATCTCGGTCTATGGGTTGACAGGATTGGCGAATCGGTCAGTTCGGAAAAGCCGGAAAAACTGAGAATACTCGGACTTTATGCGGCTGTTTATATTGAGAAAGGAGAAGGGTATTTCATTTCCGGCAACGCTTCTGCTAAAAATGTCAAGGCCGGGGATGTCATGGTTCTTTACCCTAAGATCCCAACAAGGTATTATCCGGAAGGCGAATGGAAAAGCCTGTGGGTTGTCTGGGGCGGGCCTGAAGCGGAACGTCTTGAAAAAACGGGATATCTCAAGGAGGTGATTGTACACAATAGGGCGGAATCCGTCAAAAAAGCATACATGTCATTGTTCAGGATCAAATCCAGGGAGGATATTGAATCAGCCCTCGAGAGGAAGAAAATCTTAATCCAGATGATTCTGGATTTGTACAGAGCTTCCAAGGAGAAGACTCCGGCTTCCCAAAGCGAAGTTCTCATGGTAAATCTAATTGACAGGATAAGCGAGGATCCGTGCCGGGATTATTCGATTGTGAAGCTCGCATCTGAATGCAATCTGAGTCCGACGCATTTCAGACGGCTTTTCGACAAATATACCGGCAGTTCTCCAAAGGAGTTCATTTTATCAATGAGAATTTCGAGGTCAAAACAGCTTCTTTCCGAAGGGAAATCAATAAAGGAGGCAGCAGGCCTCTCAGGCTTCAACGACATCTTCTATTTCATGCGCGCCTTCAAAAAGATGACCGGTATAACTGCCGGAAGATTCAACCGGGGGTGATTTCTCAGTCGGCCTAGGTCTTTTTTCTTTATCTGCTGTAGCCGCGTCACTCTGCTGACGCGTCCTGTTTTTCTTGAGTCTTTATCTTGCTGTAGTCGCGTCACTCTGTTGGCGTGCACTTCGGGATAAGACGCGCCAGCAGAGTGGCGCGGCAACAGCGAAGGCAAAGAGGTAAATCAATCGTAGTCGGACCAATATATGTTATTTATTGTTCCCTTGTATTTCCATTCATCAGGAGTTTTACATAACTCTGCTCTGACAGGATTATTCATCATGTAAATACTTTTTTCCCTGTAGCTGTCGGAACTTCGAAGAACATGATCAAAAAATCCTATTTGCCAATGAGGTCGTTTCACATTTATTTCTTCTAGTTCGACACTTAAAAAGCATTTCAGTGATTTAATCCACTTTTTCAGGTCGCAACTTTCAAGGTTAATCCAGACAAAGAGATGGATGTGCTCTGACATTATTACATATGTTCCGACAAAAACTCCATGGTTCTTAGCCTCAATACAGAATTCTAGAAATTTAGAGTGGATGGTATCACTGGCAAGGATTTCCCTTCTGTCATGCGTATTAAATGTAACGAAGTAAAAAGGTTTTACGCCGGAGAATAATGTCGTAAGACGCGGCGGTCTTTTGGGATATTCCGACATATTGTCAAGTTCCTATTATTCTTATCTTATGTAGCCGCGGCACTACGTTGACGCGTCTTTTCTTTTTTTCATGTTACTATATCTGTTTGTTGTATGGATTTAAAGTATTAATCTTGCTGTAGCAGCGGCACTCTGCTGCCGCTCTCCAAGAATTAAGACGCGCCAGCGGAGTGGCGCGGCTACAGTAAAACGAAGAATCAAGATGCTGTTACAGCAAAAGAAAAATTTCTAATTCCGTTTCCCGAAGATCGCGGTGCCTATCCGTACCATTGTCGCGCCTTCGGCTATTGCTGTTTCATAATCACCGCTCATGCCCATGGAGAGCTCATGTAGTTTTGCGGAAAAGGATGATTCTATCTTATTGCGGAGTTCGCGGAGTCCGGAGAAGATCCTGCGGAGTTCGCATTCCGGCGCACCGTAGGGAGCCATGGTCATAAGCCCAGCGAGACCAACATTTGGAGATTTAAGAGCGCATTCGGCGCATTTGAATATTTCATTTTCATCGCGAAGTCCGAATTTCGACTCTTCTTTTGAGATGTTTATTTCAAGGAGTATTTCCTGTTTTTTCCCGGATTCACCCGCAATCCTATTGATGCGTGCGATGAGGCCTTCCGAATCGACCGCATGGATCATGTGAGACATTTTGACTGCGCTTGAAGTTTTGTTGGTTTGAAGATGTCCGATCAGATGCCATTCGATGTCGGAGGGCAGAGAACAGAACTTGGCGGCCATTTCCTGAACTCTGTTTTCACCGAAAAGCCTCTGCCCTGCATTATAGGCTTCAATGACAGCCTCAACCGGAAAAGTCTTGCTTACTGCGATGAGTTTTACCTCGCCGGGATCCCTTCCGGAATCCGCGGCAGACTGCGAAATCCGCAGCCTTGTCTCTTCAATCTGTGATTTTATATGAGAATAATCATCCATAGTCATGTCACCAAAGAAAAAACTAGAAACATGCCTTGCGGCATTGACTACAAACGAGTTAGAAATTTGTTCGTAGTTAATCCCGCGAGGGATGTTCTTATATGTTATTGCAGGATAAGCAAATCATATAAGGCTTCATGGAAGAACCAAGAGAATCATTTATTAATCAGCCATTTGCCGCGGTGCATCATCTGCTTGTTGTCAATCAGGATGTCAGGTTGCAGGAGAAGGCAGTCTATGTGAACTTTGACGTCATTGTTTCCGCCCATGCTCTCATTGTTTCCAAACGCAAAATGGATTGTGCCCACAACTTTTTCATCTCCGAGCAGATTGCCGGTCATTTCAAGGTGGAGGTTGGTTCCAATTCCGAATTCCGCGATTTTCATTGCCCCCGGGCCCGCCTTTTCCAGGGTTTCCTTTAGGCTCTGCCCGCGTTCGCCATCAAAACTTATAATGGAACCGTTTTCGATGGTAAGTTTTGCAGGAGGTGAATACTTGTCCCACGGTTGTCCTCCGATTGTGCCGTCAACAACAATGATCCCCTGTCCTGTTCCGGGATTTGGGGCGAGGAAAACTTCTCCGGCCGGGAGATTGCCGCCGAAACCGGCTTCAAAGAAACATCCCGAGTCGTTGAAAACCGGATAGTTCCCGATAAGGAAGGTTATATCGGTTCCCGCCTCGGTTACAACACGGACCTTGTGATTCCCGTTAAGGATATTCATCCATACATGCCCCGCAATCTCAAGTTTATTGGGATCTGACTTTAGGCCTTTCTCGAATACAACGGAATTGACTCCCGGCAGGGTTGCGACTCTCGCTCCCGCTTTTCTTGCATTGATGGTGGCCTTCGTGTGTGTCAGGGAATATTGGGTCGGAGCTATTACGACAGGATATTTTTTCATCAAAGCGGCTGTCTTGTCATCCGGTTCCCTTGCATGACCGCCAGTAGGTTCGATTTCATGGAGGGTGATGCTCAGGTTAAGTTCTTTTGCAGCAAGCTCAAATGCCGTCGCAATATCCTTTGTGGTTTTGTCGAAAACCAGGAGCACTTTCTCTTTCTGCTTGACCTCGAGGTATTCTTCGAGAGCCCTGACGGCAGACAGCTTCAAATTCTTCATGTTCTCGTCAAGCATTTTGTCCTCCTGTTTTTTTATTACCCGTCTTTATTTTTAACTCTGGAGGGGCAATTGTAACTTTTGTTCCCGGCTCCACACCTT
>JBAZRS010000422.1:0-5302 GCA_041662825.1 Victivallales bacterium
TTCTTGCCGAAATCTTTTTCGGGTCAATATCCCAAAGCGTAGATTCCAGTATTTTCCGGTTCAACTCCACGCACTTCAAGTTCTCGTGTGAGGCGATCCATCCGGCCTTTTTCGCTGCAATCTCAAGCGCTACCCGAAACTTTGAACCAATACGGTTACGTATCAATCTCTTGTTGATGAAGTTACTCTCAACTTTAATATTCTGATAGATATCTTTCCTTACTGCACGCAGTTCCGAGAAGTAATCCATGTCATCGCGGACAATCGTGATTGTGTCTTTCGCCAAATTCGTATATACATAACCATAGTTCAGCAAATCGTCCGTGTAATGGCGGTGCTCCGGCATGCGCAGGATACGCCCAACTGTCTGGATGGTGAACCTGACATCTTTGAGATCGCGGAAGATCAAAAGTACTGCCGCTCGTGGGCAATCCCATCCCAACGCGATCGCCTGTTTAAACAGCAGTACCTCCGCCAGGGAATCGTGTTTTTCTATTTCTTCCAGATTAATCTTGTCTTTGCTGTCCGAAAGCCATACTGCCAATTTACCATTAACTATGGTAATCTTTTGAGTTTCCAGATACTTCTCGATCATATCCCGAAGTTCCTTGTCCTCCTCCGACATCGTCGCCTTGTCGTTAGGCAACTGGATCAGCAACAGCGGTCGCACCGGACTCCCCATTTTCTCATAACGTTTTGCCAGATCGTTGCGTTTGCTTAGTGCTGTTTTCAGCAGATAGGTATTGAGGGTGTCGCCCAGCTCATGATCCTTCAACTCTGGATTCAGCACGATCCTCTTCTTGATCATTTCAGCCTTCACGACCGCATCCCGCTTGACCACAACGATGTCATCACTGTGGAGCGTTGGCGTTGCCGAAACATCAATCTCCAACTTGGCGTTGATCATGTTCAGCACCTTCAATGCCTTGTCGCCTTTAGTCGCAAAAAGGTGCGCCTCATCCAATATCGCAATAATCTCGATCCCTGCCGCACGGGTTTTCTCCACCAAACTTGATAAGTTCCGGCCCAGCTCACCTTCTCTAATCACAATCGCGTCATCGCGTGAAATTGACTGCCAGTTGAAAAACAACAGATCATTCTCCGTAAGTGCATCGTCCGCCAAGTCACCAAATTCCAGACAGCGCAAGTCCCGCGTCTCTTCAAAATAGTGTGACAGTTTCGTCAATGACTGCTGATGCAGTTGATTCGGCGCAATCCAGATATAGGTGAACCGCCGCTGCGACAAATCCAACTGCCCCGGCAGCGTCCGTGCCATTTTTTGGAGCCAAGCTCCAGTCATCACAGTTTTCCCTGATCCTGTGGGAGCCTTGAAGATCAACTTCTGCTGACGTACACTGCATGACAACAGCGTCAATGCCTTGTTTGTCAATTCATCCACTGCCTTGACCTGATATTCCTTGAGAGTGATCATTCTTCCAGTGCTCCCTTCTCCAATTCCATAATCAACTTTCGCTTTGCCTTGGGCAACACCTTGTTGTATGCCTGCAAAATCGCCTCTGGCAATGCACACAAGTCGATTTTTTCTGCGACTTCTTCAAACTCATCATCAAACGCATAATGCCCTGGCGAAAACACATATACCTTGCAATGCCCCGGTAACCTCTTTATCATTGAAATCGCCAATTCAATCTTGCGCGGCTCCAAAATCACCACCAATACCTTTTCATATTCCTTTTCGTGTGTTTCGTGGTTAAACCTTTTCTTTCCAAACACCAAAATCTCTTTAGTGGTAACCTTTATCGCTTCATAGCAGTTCTCCCGGATACAAAGCAAATCAGCTGCGCAATGCGCCAACTCTTTCCGGCTCTTTATCGATGGCGCACGTTCCACAAATCCCACCTGGTAGTAGCGTAGATTATTTTGTGTCAATCCCGGTAGCATCTCCCCGTTTGGGTTAGTGTATCCCTGTATAACTCGCTTGTTGCGCTCATAAGTCACCTTCTCGCAGATGTCATTTTCATTGTTAGTTACCAAGATGCATTGCCGTGAGCCGGCATCTTCGGCATTAAGATCCATCGTTGCGTGCAAAGTAGTTCCGGAGCCGGCAAAGAAGTCGAGAATACATGGATTTCTTTCAATAGATAAACGAATCAATTGCTTTATCAATCTAGTTGGTTTAGGAGTTGAAAATAAATCTTCAGATTGAGGGAAGAAATCAAGGATTTCTTTCTTTGCTTCATCATTGTGACCAAATTCATTATGCAAAAAGAGGGTTGAAGCTTTTTTACCCTGCTGAACTTCTGTTAAAAACTGTTTTATAGATGGAATAGATTTTCCGTTTTTCCCGAAATAAAGGCGATTATCCTTCAGAAGATTCATCATTTTCTCTTGGCTATAAGACCAATGCTTTCCTGCAGGTGCGTCAAATTGGTCTCCAAACGGCCCCGTGATTATATAATGCCCATTTTTACGTTCTTCATTAGCAACCAAATCTCCTGGTTTCCAATTACCTCGTGGGTCATTATCAATATTTTTATAACGCTTGTTCATGTCTTCTGTTCTTGGCAATAGAGAATAATCTGTCAATTCAGTGTTTTTTGCATAAGAAATAATAAATTCTGTATCTTTTGATATTTTTTTTGATTGATTTTTAGGACTGTAAGCTCTTTGCCAAGTTATTTGAGTTATAAAATTGCTATCCCCAAAAATCTCATCACTTAACAATTTTAGTTGAGCCTGTTCGTTATCATCTATGGATATGAAAATGATTCCAGTTTCTTTGAGGAGGTGCTTTGCAAGTCTGAGGCGTTTGCTCATAAAGCTCAGCCATTTTGAATGACGCCAGGCATCTTCTTTGTCCACGAAAGAATCGTTATAGATGAAATCCTTGTTGCCGGTATTGTAGGGCGGGTCTATGTAGATGACATCAATTTTTCCGGCGTGAGTATATTGGAGGGCGGTAAGGGCGTAGAGGTTATCGCCTTCAATTAGGATATGATTAGGGGCGTCTGATTCTTTGCTTAGAATGCGTCGTTTAGTTACTTCTTTAAGGACAGGTAACTTTTCGCGCAATTCATCTTCGACCTTTTCCGGTTTATCTTCCCAGACAAGTCCATACTTTTTCCTGGTATTGAGCAGTTCGAGCAATGCGGACTTCTCATCGGCACTCAGATCATGCAATTCGCGGATACGGCTCGCGAGCGCTTTTCGGTCTATGGTCATTGCGGATTCCTCTTGATGTTTGCGAAATCCGCAGGCCTGAAAAAAGAGAGGGCGCGGACTCCAAGTTCGCACTTCCTCAGAAGGCCTACTACAGCCCGGAACGAAATGCAAAACAAGAAGAACGCGCCCTGATGGGCGCGATCCTCGTTGTTTGCTTCGTTCCATGAAAAGTAGTAGTTTTCTGAGGAAGCAATACAGCGATGAACGCTAAATTTATGTTGTTATTCTATTCTATTTATCTATGTGATCCTTTCTGTTTTTCATAAGCAAAACAAGTTAATCCGACGAGTGTCAATTATCAAGGATTGAGACATGGAAAAGAATTGGAAGGGACGGATTCGGGGGAAATACATTTAAAAAATAAAAAACTGTTTCTGTAAAATCCGGCTTATGATTTTTGTTTAAGATGAAAAAAGGAATACAGTATCACCGAAAATTTCGGCTATTTCAAAAGGGATGCTAACGGTCATGACAATAAAAGATTTTAAAAATCTGCTTAAAGAGAAAGTCCTCATTCTGGATGGCGCTACCGGTACGGAACTTCAGGACGCGGGGCTTCCACAGGGCGCTTGTCCGGAACTTTGGGCGCTTGAGAATCCCGGTAAGCTCATTGATGTTCAAAGGAACTATTTCAAAGCCGGTTCCGACGCCGTCTACACCTGCACATTCGGGGCGAACAGGCTCAAACTCAAAGAATTCGGACTGGCTGAAAAAGCCTGGGAGATCAACAGGAAACTTGCCCTGGTTTCTCGTGAGGCCGCCGGAAAAGACAAGCTCGTAATCGGCGACATCGGACCGACCGGAAGTTTTGTGGAACCCTTCGGGGATCTTCCTTTTGAAGAGGCCGTGAAAATTTACAGGGAGCAGGCATCAGGCCTTCTGGAAGGCGGAGTTGATCTTTTTGTAGTAGAGACGATGATGGACATACAGGAGGCGAGGGCCGCCCTGATCGCCATTAAAGAGGTCTGCGATCTGCCGGTAATCGTTTCAATGACGTTTACTGCGGAAGGACAGACCCTCACCGGAACCACGCCCGAAACCGCGCTGGTGACACTCCAGAGCCTCGGCGCTTCAGCTTTCGGATGCAACTGCTCGGTCGGACCCCGGGCGATGCTTTCCCTTCTCATGGGAATGAAACCCTTTGCCACTGTTCCGCTTCTCGCCAAACCCAATGCCGGACTCCCGAAACTGCTTAAAGGGAAAACCGTATTCGACATGGCGCCCGATGAATTTGAATCGTTCGGGCCGGAGTTTGTAAATGCCGGGGTGAATCTCTTGGGCGGATGCTGCGGGACAAAGCCTGAATATATTAAAAAACTTAAGGCCGGAATTAAAGGGCTAAGGCCAGAACAGCCTTGCAATAAATCGCTCAGCGCACTCAGCAGTTCCAGAAGAACAGTTTTCCTTTCGGGCAGCCAGCCACTTAAAATAATAGGTGAGAGGATCAACCCAACCGGGAAGAAACTTCTGCAGGAAGAACTTAAGTCGGGAAAATTCAAGGAAGTCAGGCGCTTCGCCGTAGAACAGAAACAGAAGGGTGCCGACATTCTGGACGTGAATGCCGGCATGCCGGGCATTGATGAAAAGTCAACACTGTCCTCAATAGTGAAACTTCTTTCGCATCTCTCAGATCTCCCACTCTGCGTGGACTCCTCTAAACCCGAGGCGATTGAGGCGGCCCTCCGGATTTATCCCGGGCGCGCAATCATAAATTCAATTTCCGGCGAAAAGGAGAAGATGAAACAGCTCCTCCCGATCGCGGAGAAATACGGGGCTATGTTCATACTCCTTCCTCTCGGCGACAACAACATCCCAGAAAAAGCCGAGGGCCGGGTGGAATACGTCGAGAAAATCATGGCTGAAGCGAAAAAGTACGGCTTTACGAAAGACGATGTTGTCCTCGACGGGCTTGTCATGACAGTTTCGGCAAACCAGGAAGCCGCCAAGGAAACCCTCAAACTTGTGGAATGGGGCTCGCATAACGGATTCGGCACCGTACTCGGACTTTCAAACGTGTCGTTCGGTCTTCCGGAAAGGAAATGGGTGAACTCCGCGTTTCTCGCAATGGCTGTTTCACGAGGGCTCACTTTTGCCATTGCAAATCCCGATAGCGCAGAGC
>JBAZRS010000423.1:0-5300 GCA_041662825.1 Victivallales bacterium
CTCCTGCTCGATCCAGTAGAAATCCGTAAGAAAGTTTTTCGGGACCGGCGAGATGTCAGGCATGCGTCCGGAATTGACAGCATGCGCGTTTGTTATGATCCTGCTCCCCTCCTTCTGGCGGTAGATCTGCGTGAGGTGGGTCACCTTCGCTTTTCCGGATCTTATCATGTCGGAGAGGAAGGTTCCGGGCCCTACCGATGGCAGTTGATCTGAATCGCCGACCATCACCACGGTCATCCCCTGCGCGATGGACCTGAAAAGATTTCTGGCGAGTGGTATGTCCAGCATCGATACTTCATCGACAATCAGCAGGTCGCAGGGCAGGGCGTTTTTCGCACCATAATAGAAAGCCCTCTTTGCCGGCTCCCATTTAAGCATGCGGTGGATTGTCATCGCAATTGATTTGCAGGATTCACTGAGCCGTTTCGAGGCGCGTCCGGTCGGCGCCGCAAGATAGACCCTCAGTTTTGCGATCTTCGCACGCCGCACGATTTCGCCGACGACTGTCGTCTTTCCGACACCCGGTCCGCCGGTTATGATGCTTATGGGATGCTGGCAGACGCTGTTCACGGCTTCAAGCTGGCCGGGATTGAAGTTTATTTTCGTCTGCGTCTCGGCCTCCATTATTTTCTGGCCGTGATGGATTTTTACCCCGCTTATCTTCCCTATCATTGCGGCGAGTTCCTTTTCGGCGTTGTAAAGGACGGAACTGTAAACCATTTTCTGCGCGAGAACGCCGTCTACGCTTTCATTGAGGGTGTCCCTGACAGCAAACCCTTTTTCAACGGCGATGTCCAGCCCCCGCGATGCCTGGCTCTCCTCCACATCTAGGAGTTTCGCAGTGTTCTTGATGAATTCGGATTCCGGATAGCAGACGTGTCCCGCTTCGCCCAGCCGGTTGAGCGAGTAGAGCACGCCGGACGCAAGCCTCGCATCATCGGTTTTCTTGAGACCGAGACTCCCGCCGATCTTGTCGGACATTATGAACCCTATGCCGTCGACATCCTCCGCGAGCCGGTACGGGTTCTCCCTGACGACCTGCGGCGACTTGTCACCGTAAACCTTGTAAATCCTCACGGCATAGGCGGTGCTTATCCCGAGGCTCTGCAGAAAAATGAAGATGTCGCGCTTGTTGGAATGCTCCTGCCAGGTCTGCCTGACCATCTCAACGCGCTTTTTCCCGAAACCAGGGATCTCCTCAAGCCTGCCGGAATAATTGTCGAGTATGTCCAGCGTCTTGTCGCCGAACCTGTCGACAATGCACTCCGCAAGTTTCGGGCCGATGCCGTGGATGAGACCTGAAGAGAGATAGCGCTTGATGCCGTCCGCCGTGCTGGGAAGAATGTATTTATAGGTCTTGGCCTTAAATTGACGCCCGTGTTCGCGGTGGTTCTCCCAGACTCCATTAAGCTCGATCCCCTGTCCGGCGTATGCGCCCGTGATCGGGCCGACGACGACATGTTCCGCACCCTTGGAATCGATAAGCTTCAATACGGTGTAAGTTTCGTCGTCACTGGTATAGACGACATTCTTGACCTCTCCGCGCAGCGAGTGCTCGAGAATACTCCCGCTGGCTTTGGCGGCGTCTGTATTGTTTAAATTTAGTTCGTCCATAAAAGTGTCCAAGTGTCAAAGTTGCCGAGTGACCAAGTTCAGAAAATTCTAAGTTCCAAATTCCAAATCACAAACAAGCGCCAAATTTCAAACAAAGAAAACAAATCCAAGAACATGCCTTGCGGCATTGACTACAAACAAAGGCTTCGCTACCAAACATCAATAAAAACGTCAATGCTGGTGTTCCGTTAGCTTTCGAGTTGTACCCTCAGGATTTTCAACCAGTTCTTTCATTCTGGCATTGTAAACCTCAACCATCTTGCGGGCAACCTGTATGCTTGGAGAATTTGTGTCTTTGAACATTGGATCCACGTAACCGACCCATTCCCTTATGACATATTTTCCATCAACTATAGCTGGATTGGGAGCCTGTTGCGCTTCTTTTGCGATAGTAAAACGTAACTGAATCAACGTTCCCTTGGCGAAATCGTTGGAAGCCCACCCTTTGGCTGCAAATTCGGCACTGATCAGAGCTTCATTTTTCCATAACAAGCTTTGCCACGCAAAATAGAATAATCCGAACATCATTCCTAGAACTATGATCAACATCATGCCTGTATGGATGTACCTCCTGATTTTTGCCGAACGGCTACTTTCAATATTAGTGTGAAATCCAGGTAAGGGCAAACCTGAAGCTGCAGTGTTCCAGTATTTACACCAAAGAAAATATGGCATTGCAATCATGTTGCCTAAAAATATAACGATCACCCAAGTAACCTTTTGCTTCAATGATAGCTCGCGGGACATCACGACCCACAATAAATAGAAAGGCCATTGGATAAACGTGAGCCAAATGGCAATCATTCCAATCCACCATAACACTGAACTTTCCACAGATCGTATGTCTACACCAAAAAGAGAGGAGTTGAACACGCTGAAAGCAAAGAATGCATACGCAACGGGTAAAAAGCCAGCCGGGAGCGAGGCAATCAGATATCCTGTTTTTCTTTTTGTCATTTTCTCCTCGTTTCCAACCGTTAATGAGTGTAATTTTCCTATTACTAGTGAGATACACTTGAAATCATTTCTTTGCAAACCTGAGTATGTGTTACTGCCGTTTCACGGATTATTGGCGCGGTAGATTGTCCAGAATTGCATTTTTGGATCGCTGGCAACCTGCCGGCATCTTTATTCTTTTCTCTTTATTCCATCAAGTATTATGCCACCAAGTTGTTTACCTGCCTCTGGCAGCGCCTACGGCGACCAGGGGTGGCGTTCCGTAAAAGACCCAGTTAAGTCAACTTTCCCTCTGAACTTCCTGAGTCCATGAATCCTGTTTTCCCAATATCTGGGTTTTCTATGCAAATTCATTAGGGCCATGATTCGGACTTCTTTTTCTGAGATACGATAAAGAACTCCATAAGGGAACCGGTTTGTGAGGCAGCGCCGTGTCTTAGAATCGATTAGCTCCCACGCCAAAGGGAATTCGCATACGCGATTGATCGTAGCATATACTTCTTCGGAGAAACAGAGGCCCAATCCGGGCTGGCAACTTTCATAATACTCTATTGCCGATATGAGTTCCTCCTCGGCAATTTCATGAAACCGGAATTTCATTTGGCAAACCGCTTCCGTATTTTTTTAAAAACTTCCTCTCCTGGAATCAGTTTCGCCTTTCCTTCTTCAATGTCCCGGCATCTTCGTTCAACTTCATCCGCCCATAGCTTGTCAATTTCCAGCTGGGTCGGCAAATTAGCGCTGTGAAGAAGCTTATCTATAAGAACCATGCGGTCTTCCGTCGGCAGATTGAGAGCCTGTTCATAAATTTTATTTGCCATTGCCAATGATGTCATCGGAACCCTCCGTTTTCGTATAGGATACCACCGGTAAAACGATTTTCAATTATTGGCGCAAAACTGTCAATATGTGCAATTGCCATTTACCCTGAAATACACCTGCAATCATGTCTTTGCAAACATGAATAAATACCATGCTCACGCTGGCGCGGTTTTCCGTTTTGTCTCCAGATAGCTCAGAACGCGCTCCCGGTTTTCTTCGCTGATCATGTACAGCATCTGACGTTCTACACGGTACGATGATGCAGTAACTCCATCAGTAAGAGCGGCGGTGACATCCACTCCCAGCGGGGTGTTAATATCGCCGATATGCTGGAAACCGCATCGCTGATAAGTCTTCCAGCCGGCATCATTGGCAAAAGCGGTGGTGAGTTCGATGGCGTCCGCATGCAGGTCAGTGGCGACCGCCTGCAATATGCGCACGGACAGCCAGCCCAGGCCTTTGCCTTGGAAGCCGTCTGCAATCGCTACACCGAGTTCGGGAACCTCGACCTGGTACTCCCTTGAATGCGGATTGCCACCTGCTTTCCATAAGAAGAAGTGCCCGATCACACCGTGACCGGCACTTTCTATCAGGTAAGAGGCGTCAATTCGCGCCCTGGAATTCTGGATCGCCTTTTGAAAGGCAGCAGGCAATGTTTCGGGATCGTTCCAGGGATATGGACAAAACAGATCTTTGGACGCAGGGCCCAGTTTTGCGCCGAACTCCTGCAGAAGCGGCAAGTCTCCGTCCTGCAAACTGCGTATGCACAATCCCGGCAATCCGGTCAGGTCGCATGAGATCTTCAGATTCCAGCAATTATCGGCGGCGATGACTAAATTCGCGGGTTCATCATGACCGCGTCTGCGTCCGAATTCCCTAATGAACTCTTTCAATGCGGCAGTCAGTGTAATCATTTCTCCCCCGAAGATTGGCCGAACTGTTGAAAAATCCAAGACACGCTTCCGACTTCGCCAAGGCTTCGCCGGACAAGAAAGCTGTGAACTCCAACAAATTTCCAATATCTCTCAAAACTGATTCTCCATGTATTTGTCTATACTTTGTCATTGGACATTCCGTGTTGGATATTGGATATTCAACTTACTTCTCCGTTTCTCCGATTCTATTGTCGGGCAGGAATGCCCGACCTACTCAGGGAATCCATCCTTCCCGATCAGCGGTACGAAACGGCAGGCGGTGTGGCGGTTGATTCTTATGTCGTTCGGCTCCTTCACCACCTGCAGGAGCTGTTGCACCATGATGTTGCCGCAGGGGATGATCAGTTTTCTGCCGACCTTCAGCTGATGTATGAGTGCTGTAGGGATTGTCGGTGCGGCCGCCGTCACGATGATCCCGTCAAAGGGGGCCTCGTCTGGCCAGCCGAGCGTGCCGTCGGCGACAAATACTTTCACACGTTTGCCGTATGGAAGTTTGTTCAGGTTCTCCCTTGCGAAATCCGCAACAGTCTCAATTCTTTCGATGCTGATGACGTTGCAACCCATGTTTGCGAGGATCGCAGCCTGGTAGCCGGCCCCGGTTCCTATCTCGAGGATTTTCACGCCTTTGGAAATGTCTTCGGAAGTGAGTTCGAGAAGCTGTGTCATCACTGCAACCATGTACGGCTGTGAAATGGTCTGGTTGTCGATTATCGGGAGGGGAGTATCATCGTATGCGTTGTCGGCGTACTCTTCAATTACGAAACATTCGCGGGGAACATTGAGGAATGCTTTAATGACAAGCTCATCCTTGATCCCGCGGGGGATAAGTTGCGTCTCGACCATGTCTTTCCGCCGGGCCGTTGTCAATATCCCGTAATCAATATAATTGTCAATCGGCTTGATCATTTTCCCCTTGCAGAGACTGCCCGCTTCATTTCCCTGTCAGACTCTTTCTTTTTCAGTGATTCGCGC
>JBAZRS010000424.1:0-5292 GCA_041662825.1 Victivallales bacterium
CGCGCATAGGGTGTCGACCACCCATTCCGTTTCGGTCACAATGCTCTTGATGCGGCGGCGGCCGTTCGGTCCCCGGACCACAATCAGGCCGCTTCCTATGGCAGTGAGTCGGGCTGTCGTGCCAGTGACATGCAATTGCGCCATCACACCTTTTCCTTCCAAGGCCCACTGTCCGCAGCTTATGGACTCCCCGTCCAGCAGAAGCAGATCGAAGTGCTTCGGCCGGCTGAGGAAAGCCCCGTAGAGGCCGTTGAATGTTACCGTCTCACCGGAATGGACAACGCCATTGCGGTCACCGAAGATGAAATCATCTATACCGTCACCCTGAACCCGGACACCGTATGTCGCTCCGGTCTGCTTGAGCAATGCCGCAGACAGTACCGACTTTGTGGACGGCAGCGGTCTCAGCACAGCCCAGATGTCCTGTACCGTGCTTGGCGGGGTGACCTGCATGTGCCGCATGGCGAACGATTCCTCCGCTGTCATGAACGGTTCAACAATCGGTGTGTGCGTGACCTGCGCCGCCGCCGATTCCATGCCGGGCAGCAAGACCTGGAGATCAGTGCCGAAGCGGCCATTGAAACGGTAACCGCGCGTCAGATCTCCGCTTTCACTTTCTGCAACCACCTGCAGATGCCAGTGACGGGGGATCGCCTGATCGACCCGCAGCTGATCACGCATTACCACATAGTCATCCTTCACCCAGAACAGGGCGCGTGCGTTTTCCGGATGCGGTTCGCGGAAACGCTCCCAGGCAAGTTCAACCAGCTCATGCCGGCAGGAATTGCATAAAAAGTCGGGTTCCCCCGGCGCAAGCGCCTTGGGATTGACACCCTGGCTGAAATCAAGCCCGGGCAATGACGCGAATCGTTCAATGTGTCCCGGCGCCAACATGGTGTGAGTGTCGTAAAACGACAATGTCGAGTGACGCCAGGCTTCACCGTTTTCGCCGCCGTCATAAATCAGCGGTTTCCCGTCGGCGCACAATATTATACTGCCTTCTGTCCGGTGATAACGGTAACCGCCGGGCCCGAGTTTGAAGAGCAGGTAAAACTCGTCGGGCCTGTTGAAGTTGCCGCGGAACACCGACCCGAATCCGGTCAGTTTCCTGCTGGGGAGAGTCACCTGATCCGCTGGCGGGGCCTTCAGGTCCCACTCGTCCGCCATCGCGAAAAACAGCTGCGGATGCCCGTGGAAACCGCCGTCGGCGCCGCAGGCATGGTAGGCCCAGCGCAAACGGTCCGCAAACCCCGGATCATCGGTCTTAAAGTACCGTGCCAGCAGGATGAAATGCTCTGAAATCCACGTACCCAAGTGCGCATGGTCCCCGATGGGCGGAATCCTGCGGACGCGCGGAACCCGCTCGTATTCCTCCGCAGTCCCGCCTTTGCACATCACCTTGTAGTCTGACGGCGTCGGCGCAGTCAGTATCAGTATCGGCCAGTTCAAAAACTCCTTGATGCGCGGGATCTTTGACGGCTCCAGCAGACGGTGCTGCGCCAGATGGATGATGAGATTGGTCCAGCATTTGACCGATTGCAGATAGTAGCATGGCGGATTCTCATACCATTTGCCGCTTCCCGGAGTGCAGTAGGAGCTGATGATAACAGCCAGGCGATCTAGGGCGTGCTCGATAAATCGTTTTCCGCTCGGGGTGTCGGAAAAACAGATCCCGACAGTGCCGACGGCATCGACCCGGTCCGCCTCGAAATTCGCATTGCGGGCCTTAAAGCGCCAGTTCATGAAATCACGGTGCAGGCACATGTGCCCCATCAGCATCAGATGCGCACGGACGAGTCGCTCCTCGGCCGCAGTAAACACTCCTGTGCCGGCAATAGTGTCGTAATCCTCCACCCACGGCGCAATCATCCGTGTCCCGACCGGACTGTATTCGTCATAAAAATCACGCCCCAATAAAATGGTCCGGCTGTGCGGCCGGCTGACAGACACCAGCTCGCGTTTCTTCAGCCAGATGGCTGCCGGGTCGGCATTGATAAGCGCGCGGAATGATCCTACCGAAGTATTATAGTGCTGTCCGCCGCCGCTGGGGCGGAGAGCCATTATCCTGTCCCAATATTTCCTGAAACGCGGATCGTCCCGGCGCTGACGCAGTCCGGGGAGCTGTTCCTGGTTCAGCATGATCTGCGGCCGGGAAAGAGTGTCGGTACGATCGAGATCCCAGTACTTGAACTCCTGCAGGCGGGGATGCGAATTCTTATGCTGAATCGCCGACATCTCCTTGAACGGGCCGTCATTGTTCTCACGCTCCAGAACCATGAGCGCCCAATGACGCTCACCGTCAAACAGCTTGAAACGGAAAAAACAGTCGTCCCCTGTGCTTTGCGCGGTAATCATTGAAATGGTCGAACCCACCATTTCCGGTTGCGGCCAGTCCAGGTCATACCCTTTCGGTCCCGGCCCCTCGCTCAGCACCGCAAAGCGCCTGTCAATCCATTCGCCGCGCCGAATCGTGCAGACGCCGATCATATCATGCTCGTCATGCCTCGCCGAAGTCATGGCGTATCCGAAACCTTCTGGAGGACACCACCATGGCACCATCTCCTCCAGACGCGCCAGCAATTTTTCCTCGCGCTTCAGGTCAGTCCAGTGTATGTCTCCCCCTTCCGGTTTCCAGTGCAGATAGCCGCGCCCGTCCAGAAATTCATTCAACGAAAAATCAAAACGGGCGGCAAGTTCGGGACTGAGCTCGTGCACCAGCACATAGGCTTCATCACGATGGAACGTGAGCCGCACCGTGTAAACGGACGAGTCGCCGATCTGATATGTGATTTCGATTTGGCTGACCAAGGGTCCATCTTCGACAATCCTGGTCTCTCTGCTTACAGACAGTTCGGGATTGTCAATGACCAATCGCCCACTGCCGCGCCATTGCCCGTCAGCTCCCTTCACCGCCAGAATCGGCGCCAGCGCGTCATTGCCGTTCCCGAACGGCACACGGAAAGATGCACGACCGGTATCCAGCACTGCCGTCCGATGATCGGCGTCCGGAACGAGTGCCATCGACGGCCATGGCTGGACCTTCGACGGGACACGGCTCTGATAGACGGCATACTGACAAGAACTCAGCGGCGCCAGATCACTGAGATAGAGGAGCGTATTGCCGCGCAGCTGAAACGGAAGCGGTGTCTTGAGATCCTTGTCGGACACCAGGATAAGGGATGCCGGATCCGGGATTCCGGCAGTTGTGAGCGGGATCTCCAGGAGCTGACGGTGAAAATAAAAGTCGAAGGGATTGTTCAATCGGTCAAGCCCCACCCTGGCATATGCCGTCTTCCCGATTTTTACGGTTAACGGCAGATCCGGTTCGGACTTGACCGAATCGCCCGCCGTCCAGTCGGCAACGATTGCATCCAAGCGCTGCTCAGGCGACTGAACCGCAATATCATGTCCGACAAAACGCACGGACATCGGATATATGTCCGGATCCAGGTTGACCGCCAGAAAAGGATGGATTCCCTGAGGCAGATTTTTAAATTCAAAATCTCCCGCATCAGAGGTGACAGTTGTCACGACCTGCAGCGGACTGTGGTCCGGAGCGTAATTATGCTCCATGAGGTTCGTGTACCTTTTGGGATCATAGGGCCATGTGGAAATCGGAAGACCCAAAGTCACCTGTGTTGCGGCCACAGGCCGGCCGTCGGAAAAGGTCAGTCGGCCGTAAAGGCGTGCCGATCCCTGACGGGGCGGCGCGGGCGGAACAGGAAACGTCGGCTGGTACGCCGGCAGAACAGGCTTCCCGGATTCGTCGCGGCAGCAACGTTTCAGTGCGGCGACATATTCCGCACGGCGCTCCGGACTGTCGGCCACCGCTTTTGCCTGGGCAAGGAAGCCGTCCATCTTCTTTTGCAACATGTCTTTGTACTCGTCCACGGAATAACCCTGACGGCCTTCCTCCGAGACGCGATAAAATGAATACGATGAGAAAAATCGGCAATCATCGGCCTGTCGCAGCGCCACTTCCAACTGTTCGTCGGGATTGGCGGGCGCAATGGCGTTCAAGGTGCGTTCACATGCCGGACGGTCCCCCAGCCGGAGATAGGCGGCATGTGTCAGAAAGAGCAACTTGTTTTTTTCCTTGGCAGGACAGTCCGCCATCGCCTGCTGACATAATCGACGTGCGGTCTCATACCGCTGTTCTTCTAAAGCAGTTGCTATTTTTTCGAAAAGCATATTCAATCCTTCATGATTAGCATTTCATTTGCGTTTCCTATTTTACAAGCAAAATTAAAATAGCATAATCGACAGTAATCGAACAACGCAGTTTTGATAATGGATAAAAATAACAATATTATCAATGAGAAATAAGGGGGATGGATAATGAACAAAGCGTGCGTCGCGTTTTGGCTAATGGGTTTAATCTTCAATGTAACTGCGCTATGCCAGGAAAGCAGACCGGCTGCGGCGAAGAGTTCCCAATCGGCGGAAAAAATATATTCGGTGTGGCCGTACGACGCCAAGGAGGCGGTCAGAAGGCAGGACGAGACAGCCAAGATATTGGGATTGAAGCAGGAACTCGTCTTGGACTTGGGCGGGGATGTCACCATGAAACTCGCGCTGATCCCTGCCGGAAAATTCGTAATGGGAAGTCCGGAGACAGAAAAGGACCGTCTGGTCTTTGAAGGCCCGCAGCACCCGGTGACCATCAGCAAGGCATACTATATTGGAGTGACAGAGGTAACCCAAGGCCAGTACGAGGCCGTCATGGGAAAGAACCCGAGTTCATTCAAGTTCCCCGACAACCCCGTGGAAAATGTATTGTGGAAGGAGGCGGCAGAATTCTGCGAGAATCTTTCGGAGAAGACAAAAAAGAAAGTTAGGCTGCCTAGCGAGGCCGAGTGGGAATACGCCTGCCGCGCAGGGACAGCAACGTTGTATTCCTTCCGCGGCAATTTGGCCGACTACGCCTGGTTCAATGACAATGCCGGGAAGAAGACACACCCTGTTGGTCTGAAAAAACCCAATCCTGCCGGACTGTATGACATGCACGGGAATGTCTGGGAGTGGTGCAGTGACTGGTATGAAGAGAAGTATTATGCAAATGCAAAAACTGTTGACCCACAGGGCCCGGACACAGGCAAGAAACGCTCTTTGCGCGGCGGGTCGTGGACCGCTCGCCCACAGCGTTGCAGCACGGCGGTTCGCGGCGGCGGCGACCCTGCCGAGCGAGCCAAATACATCGGGTTCCGCGTGGTGGTGCCGGCAGCGGGTATCGACTGAGGGAACCTCTAAAAATTGGCATATGGCGCGAGACAGGAGATTATGGAGAGCCGA
>JBAZRS010000425.1:0-5278 GCA_041662825.1 Victivallales bacterium
CAGTTTGTGGGCGAGGGATTCCCTTACGCTTGCCACCATCTGCATATGCGTGGGATCGATAAGCTTTAAAAGCATTTGCCCCGGAGAAACGGTATCCCCTACGTTAACTTTTTTGTCTACCACGATCCCATCAATCGGGGATCGGACAGTGGCGTAGTCGAATATGGACTGGGACTCGGTAACAACTTCCTGCGACCTCCTCAAATCGGCTTCAGTAGATCTGAGTTTCGTAGATGCCAGATCATATTGCGCCTGGCTGACAGCATTGGATTTCACCAATGTCCCCAATCTCTTTTCGTCTATCACAGCCTGCTTGTAGGCGGCTTCGGCCATCTGCAGACTTGACTTCGCCTGCTCGAGTTTGGTTCTGGGGTTTGTTTCGTCAAGCTTCAGGAGTATATCATTCTTCTTGACTTCCTGTCCGGCCTTGACATTCACTTCGGTGACCTGTGCCAGTAGAAAGAAAGAGGAAGTCCCTATGAAATTGGATGCGATCGTGATCTCATGTACTGCCTGAACGGTTCCGACCGCGGACTCGGTGAGCGGTATTTTCACCAATCGTACAGGAACAGTCTTTCCGATGGCGCTCAGAGTTTCGGGCTTAGTGACTTTGGCAG
This sequence comes from Victivallales bacterium, assembly GCA_041662825.1. Lineage (GTDB taxonomy): Bacteria > Verrucomicrobiota > Lentisphaeria > Victivallales > GWF2-50-93 > GWF2-50-93. Next base: position 618 of record JBAZRS010000425.1, read on the forward strand.
GGACTTTTGCTGTGAATTTTCCGGACATCCACAGCAGCAGCATGATTACGAATAATCCGGAAGCAAGTAACGATATCAGTTTTCTTCTTTTCATGATACTCCAAAAGTAAGTGTGCAAATGTGAAAAACTATTCTTTTTCCTCCGAACACGATCCTCCCTTAAACCCCAGCTTTGCCAGAATCTTTTGGGGAGGGCAGAATCCGGTGAAAGCTGACTGGATGAGGTTAAGGCCGACAAACGCCGTTAAAAGATACCACCACTGGCTTATGAAGAAACCGAGGGCGAGACTGACAAGCACCATGGTTCCCGCAAGAACTCTGATTCCGTTTTCCTGTGTCATAATCACTCCCTATTCTTTTTGCTTGTTTTAAGTTATTGCCCGCTCAGAAGTTTTCAAGGCATATGGGGGTTTTCCCTAATCACCGATCCCAAGCAGACATAAGCCCAATCAGAGATCCTATGAGCAGACTCGTCCATGGATTACTTGTCATAGGACAGGTTCCTGAACTGCATTTGCCGAAATATCCAACCAGAAAACCTATTATCCCTCCTGCGACTATACCAATTAGAATTTTCATTGATTTCCTCTTGAGGTTAACTGAATTAATCATTCTTGCCGATTCTCTCTAAAATCTCAGCTACCCTCTCAACACAACCAAGGCATGACAGTTTTTTCATTGAACGGATTTCCTTGCATTTATGCGAGCCGGCGGCTTTGATGAACACCTCATTGCATTTTTCTATTTCAAGATCGCCGTTATCCTTAAGAATGTGCCGGGCTGCGTATAAAGCTCCGCAACAACCTTCCGGCGCTTTTCCTCCGCCATGAGCTGCGAATGCCGCAACCAAGCCGTCATCCAATGAAATTTTTTCCTTGAATCCTGCTATTACCGCCTGTGCACAGTTGTGCTTTATTTTCCCATTGATTCCAAGATAATATTCTCTTGCTTTTACGATAGACATGTTTTACTCCAGTATTGATCATTCATAATCAAATAATTTTGGCAAAAATTATTTTTCCAAAACCCTCACCAGCTCTAGGACTTTAGGATTAACCACCTTGTAGCAGGTCTTCAATCCTTCTTTCCTGACCTGGACAATCCCCCTGTTCCGCAGGATTGACAGATGCTGGGAAACCGTGGACTGCGGAAGTTTCAGCTTGTCCACAATTTTGTTGACATTGCATTCGTTATGGATCAACCCCTCCACCATTTTCAGCCGGACAGGATGGGCCAGCGCTTTCAACAGCTCGCTTTCCTTCGCATGATCGGCAATCATAAACACCTCATATATCGTTATATTGCAATAATACGATATATCTGGGAGCTTGTCAAGCCTTTTTTTGTTTTTCATTTGAATTTAAAATGAAAAACTACTTGCAGACGAAATGGCCTACGGCATGTAGCCTGTTGGCAGGAATTCGCTGACAAAATGCATGTTCTGCGCTTCAGTCCTGTCTCCGACCGTATCTTCAAACTTCAAGATCTCGACATGGCCGTCAAGGAACGGATAATTCGACATTTTCCCGTGCCTGTCCTTTTTAATCTTGTCTTCCCACTGGTCCACACTTCTGAACGCTTCATAATGGCAGCTGCTATACCCGCCCTGCTCCTCCTCGGTGGCGCCCGCGGGGTTTCCGGTATCCCCCCTCTCGGAGAAAAGTATTCTTTTTGACGGCTGGGTGACCCTGTCCTTTTTCTTGCCGAAAATATACATTGCATTGCAAACATAGCTGACCCTGTCCGCCGAGCCCGGGAAATCAGGCTCTACCGCCTTGTCCGCCGGGCAGAGCAGATATTCCCTTTTCATCTTGTAGTCTTCAAGCGCCTCCCACCATTCCATCGACTCCTCGGCGGGATCATCATACGGCCTGACTCCGTGGATGACCGGAAAATAGGAATCGAAGTCATCCGTGTATAGCAACATCGAAAGCAGACATTGTTTCTGGTTGCCTACACACTTTATCTTCTGCGCCTGATTCTTCGCCATTGAAAGTGCGGGGAGCAGCATGGCTGCGAGAATCGCAATTATGGCGATTACCACGAGGAGCTCAATAAGGGTGAAAAAATTGCCGATTTCCGATTGTAGATTGTCGATTTTAGGGTCAGTAACACAGGAAGATATAGCATTTTTTATTTTATTCTTCATTTTAATTTCCTTGATTTCATTGTTCAAACAAGAACGGCTTGAGCTTCCGGCATCAAAGGGGAACGGACAGCCGCTCTACTGTCCCCGAGCGATGCAGGCAGGCATGTCTCCCTGAAAAACAGGGTGTTATGACATGACAGGTTCAGGCAATGAAAGAAGGAGGGGCTCTTGGAAGATATTCAATGAAAGGAATATTGTGGAATATAACATGTCCGGCAGCGGAATACTGGCCGTTTGCCAGTTTTCCCGGCAGGCTCACCTTGCCGGAATAAGCGCCCTGTGGGGTATTGAGGTAAGAACAGGCCGGGCAATCCCCTGCGCCGTCCTTGTGATTTTCAGATGCCGCGACGGTTTCAACAGCCTGTCCTGCCGCTGCACAGGCGGAGTTGGCCGGGCCGCATTCGGTTTGATGATGCGTATGCAGGCCGTTCGCAAAGGCCCCGAGGAAAATGAGCAGCGCCGAAAAAGCGGCTGCAAAAGCCCTCATCATTTCCTTGTTTTCCCTTACCATGCCCGAAACCCCGTTTCCATTTTTCGCCGTCAGGCCGCCAACTTATTCAAGCGCTTTCCCGAGTGTCATCAAATTCCCCTCCATGATCTTGATGTAGGCGTCGGGCTCCATCGGGCCGACGACCGCAGGGTCAAGGATATAAACCTTCGCGCCTGTCTCCTTTGCTATAATCTCGGCGGATTTTGCCGGATACTGGGGTTCTGCAAGCAGGAATCTGATTCCGCTCTTTCTGACAATTCCAATTGTTTCCGCAAGTTCCTTCGCGTTAGGTTCGGAACCCGGTTCCCGTTCCACCACTGCGGCTATCTCCAAACCGAACTCCTTTGCGAAATAGGGGAAGGCCTCATGGAAAGTCACTATCTTCTTGTTCTTCACACCGTCAAGGACCGCATGCATCTTCTTCTTCAGGGTCTCAAGCTTTTCCAGATACGCTCTGGCGTTGGCCCTGTACTTTACGGCATTCTTCGGGTCGGCCGACGCAAGCCCCTCTGCGATGTTCGCAACCTGTTTCATGGCAAGGCTGACGCTCACCCACACGTGCGGATTGGCGGATTCATGGGCATGATCCCCGTGGTCGGTCTTCTCCCTTATGAGCTCAATGCCCCTGCTCGCCTCTATCAACTTCAGCCCCCTGCGCTCCTTCATGACTTTCTCCATGAAGGACTCCATTCCCGCACCGTTGATGACAAATGCCGACGCGGCAGACAAGGTCCTCATGTCGTCAGGCGTCATCTGATAGTCGTGCAGGCATCCGGTGACAGGCTTTGTAAGGTTCACGACTTTCACTCCGGGAATGTCCTTCGCGACATTTATCGTCGAGATGTACATCGGATAGAACGATGTGACAATCGTGAAGTTGCCGTCATCAGCAGGAGCCCTGAATCCTGACATGAGGGCAAAACCCGAAACGGCTGAGAGCATCAGCCTGTACAACGACTTCATCATGATTCCGCCTGTTTTAACCATATACCCCCGCCTTTGCAGTTCTTTCATTGCGGTATTACTAAATATTACCGTAAAATAGCGGAAGTTGAATCTTAGTCAAGCTCAGAGCGTCCGAATATGCCGCTTTCCATATCCCTGCCCCATTGAGGACAATGACGCTTCCTCTCTTCATTTCCTCTTTTTCAAACGTGTTGCGCGCAGAGAAAAACTGCCGGTACTTCCTTGTCAAAAACAACGGCAGTAAAAGGTTTTCTCTGCAGTCCCTGACGCGGAGACATCCCAATATTATTTTCAGCGAAGGTCTGGCTCTTAGATTTTTTTGCGATTCCATCTGACCCGATGTGACTGCTTTCCGCGGTAGGGTTTTTCCCCATGCCATGGTAGGGATTTCCCCCATATGTAGTCATCAATTAACAACGTAATCTATGACAAGGAAAGGTACTGGAATTCCTGATTAACCTTAAAAACCGAATAAAAGTGAAAGTGGATTCTTTCATGAAAGCGAGGGGGGAGTATCATGAACATTAGTAGAAAACTCGTATTGACATCGACATTTATCGCATCTGCACTGATTTTCACGGGGCTGGCCACATACCGCCCGGGTGATACTTCGCATGTTGTTTCCGTGACCAATCCCGAGGGAGGCAAGGCCATGCACGGGGCTCATTTCTCCTATGGGATTAACCGCTGCAGCGTTCTGGTCACAAGCAATGTCAAACTTGACCGGAAGGAAGACCTTAAGATATCAGTAGAAGGCAAGAACCCGCCACCTTTCCAAATCTTGGGAAAAAATCCCTCCGTTCTCGATATCGGTATACGTCGCTGGCCGCTTGTTGCGGGAGATACCATACGCGGGGTGGAGAAGGATAAGATAGCCTTCTATGTGGTTTTCAGTCCCCCCGAAAAGGATCTGATATGCGATATGTGGGTGGATGACCAGGAATCTGGGGATGTGAAGGAATACAAAGGCAAGACATATCATTTTTGTTCGACAGACTGCAGGACCGTCTTCGCCAAAGAGCCTGCGAAGTTCGCAGACAAGCCTCTGTCAACTGA
>JBAZRS010000426.1:0-5259 GCA_041662825.1 Victivallales bacterium
GAACTTCACACGAGGTGGTTGTCGAAATGCGCGGCAAAGGAACACTGAACGGTTCACGCGGCAATGCCTGGCTGGCGTATCAGCCAGCCCCGCAGGCCACGCAAGACCTGGCGGGAGATTGGCTGGGAACCAAAGACAGCCTGCGGTACGACATAAAACTCTCATTGCCGGGCAACTGGTCCGGGAAGGCGGCGCGCCGCTCAGTCATCATCGACAAGACTCAGTCCGGCCGTAATGTAATACTTCATACGGAAGGACGATTCCTGGGCGTCATGATCAATGGCAGATGGATTCGCCGTCACCACCATCTCATTGGCGACCGCATGGACTTAAATATCACACCGTGGGTCAAGTTCGGTGAAGAAAATGAAATTGAATTGGTCGGCGATAGCCGGAAGGCCCTGGCTATCAGTCTTAATTTCTATGATAAAACAGTTTATCCATAGATATATTTTCCCGCATTTTGAAATCAACTCGTTTACAATGGAGCTGATTTCAAAATGCAAGAAAACTGTTGTCGCGGGAATATCTCTTGTTGGTGTTCACAACTTTAGTGTGTCTTCGTATTCAACAAGTTAAACACGCTAAAGCCGTGAACACCAACCTAAGAAATCAGCTCGCCTGAGGCAATTTTGAAATTGCCTCAATGAACAAGTGTTACCCGATTGTGTGCGGCTATCTGTCGAGTTTTTCCCAGATGGGTTCGAGGTCTATCAAAGTGTTTGTTTTTGCGGCCTGGTCGAGGACCAGGGCGGTGACGGCGCTTTCAAGTCCTTCGTCGCCGCTGCATTTCGGTTCGGTGCCCTTGGTCATTGTTTCGTAAAGCTCTTTCATGATGAAGCTGTCGCCGCCGCCGTGTCCGTCAGCAGAAACATCTATCAGGGTATATCCCTCATCTCCTATTTTCCTGTATTTCAATATCCCCGAATAAAGCTCCACTATCATGGTCCCCTCGGAACAGGAGAAATACATCCGGCGTTCCGGGATTGCGTTTGACATAGTCGCCTGGAACATGACCCGTATTCCGTTGCGGTACTGCATAATGCCGACCTGGTTGTCCATCAGATCCTTGTCGGAGGTGAATGGGGATTCCACGGCATGCGGATCCGGCCACGAGGCGAAGGTTTCCGCCCCGTACTTGTCGCGGAAATGCTCGTTTTCAGGCACGAAAAAGTCGGTGCCCCCGAAAGAGGCTATCTTGGTGGGGATGCTCCCGCAGAACCAGTTGATCAGATCCAGGTCGTGGCAGCACTTCTCCAGTATGTGCGGTCCTGCATACTTGGTCAGTCTGCGCCAGTTGCGCATGATGTAGCCGCCATGGGCCGGGGTGATGTTCTCATTGGCGTCTATGCAGAGGATCTTTCCGATTTTGCCCGAGTCCAGGATTTGTTTCGCCTTCTGGTAAAGCGGGGCATAACGCAGGACAAATCCGGTAGCGAAAACAAGACCCGATTTCTTATGCGCCTGATTTATGGTCTGGCAGTCTTCAACCGAAGTTGCGAGCGGCTTTTCCGAGAAGACATGTTTCCCGGCGTCGAACGCGGCGATGATGTGCTCCTTGTGATAGGCGTTGGGTGAAAAAATCAGCACCCAGTCGACTCCGGGTGTTTTTATGGCGTCCTGATATGTCCCGCAGATTTTCGCCGAAGGCGATTTCCATTCGTCAAGGGCCTGCTCCGCCGCCGCATTGTCCGGATCAAACACCGACAATACTTTCACATTGCCCTTCGAGTCTTTCAGCAGATTGCAGGTCACTCCCCGTCCGCGCCCCCCGGCACCGATTACCGCCACATTCACGCTCTTCTTCCCTTTAGCCATTTCTTAATACTCCTATTGTTTGGATAATAGAGGAAATTTCAAAACTAGGAATTCAGGAGTCAGAATCCAGGAGACAGAATTGAATTTGAATTCAATTTCGGTTTTATTCTGAATCCTGACTTCTGAATTCTGAGTACTTTTGAAATTGGCTCAATAAATTATTTTATTGGGCTCAGGCAATAAAATAATTTAACTATCAATTAATGGAATGGATAAAGATTGCATGATGGGATGGATAAAAAGTGCATCTCATAAAACTATTTCTCATCCAGCGGCGTCACGTATCTGAAGCCTACATCGCTCGGGGCGACAGGAGTGTCGCTTGAATATGCGCAGTAGAGAAAACGCCTGGTTGTTGACGCACTTGCTCCCTTGAGCTGGAAGAAATCGCCGCCGTCAAGGAACCTGCTTGATGTCATCTCCCGCGCATTTCCGCCAGCATCGTAAAGTCCGTAGACGGAGATGTCCTTCGGGAAAGAGCCGGGAGGCGCAATATAACCGAATTTTCTCCTGGCTTCGGCATTTTCATGGATGTTTGCGAATCCCGCATTAAAGCCGTCGCCCCAGGGAAAACTCCTCCCGTCGACTCCCCTCGCCGCCTTTTCCCACTGCTCGGCGGTCGGGAGCATGAACTTTTTCCCGGACTTCCCGGACAGCCAGTCGCAATACGCCAGCGCCGACTCATGCAGGATTCCGACTACCGGGAGATTTCCACTGAGGGGCTTTACCAGTTTCCCTTCGCCGTCCCAGGCGTCGGTAAAAACTCTTCCGGACACATCCAATATTATCTTGCTCATGTGTTTTTCCTTTTCAGCTCCGGTCTTTAGCCCTTTCCAGAATTCAAGATATTCCCCGAAAGTCACTTCGTATTTCCTGATGAAAAAACCGGAAAGGTAAAACTCATGTGAACGGTAGTATCGGGAATTCTCGCCCCCTATGAAAAATCTCCCGGCGGGTATGTAAACCATTCCCGCCGGAACTGATTCGGGGATGTAAATGTCGGGGTTTTCCTTTTCACCGTGGTTTATCGCCAGCGGATATAAGACTTCAAGACGCTTCCCGGATTTGATTTTCAGAAGATAGGAACCTTTCGGAATCATGAATTCATTCACCGGGGATGAACCCAGCTCCCTGGGTTCGGATTCAGACAGTATCCCGTCGCCCCTGTCGACAAGCTTCCACAGCGTGACCGACGCGCCGGAGGGCTTTGTGGAGACACTCATGCGTCCGTCACCCCTGATAATATCCACAAAACCCAGGAGTGTATTTTTGTTTTCCTGTGAGAGTTTATCAAAGTCCGGACCTGTCCACATGCGGATGAGGCTTATCCATTTTTCAGCACGTTCATAATTCTGGACCAGGATTGAATAGCGCAAACGGTTGACCATGATCTCCATCAATCCCTCCTTGGCGGGAACTGAACGTCTGTAGGCTTTCGGCACAGAATTGTAGAGCACTACGGCGGTCTCATACCTGTTTTCGGCATTTATGTAGAAGGCGTTCAGTTTCCTTGAAAGCTCCTCCTCCTTGGCGGACTCCTCCCTTACGACCCGCTTGGAGGCGATGGAGTCATACTCCCTGTATGCCTGAGTCGCGTTGCGGAGTTCGCTGTTTCCCGCGATCCTGTTTTCATCGGCTGCGGCGATTATCGTCTGAAACTGTATGAAAAGTATCAGTTTCAGCAACAGGAACCCGGTGACGACAATAAACACGGCTGCGCCGGTCGTCGAAGAAAGCACGGGATGCCTCATGCACAGCTTGCGGAACTTCACGAGCGGTGAGTCGGGATGGGCGGAAACAGAGAAACCTTCAATATAGTTTCTTATGTCCTTTATGAGATCCTGGACAGTCTGGTAGCGTTTTGATTTCTCCAGGGACATCGCCTTGAGGCATACGGCTTCAAGCTCGCAGGGGATCTTCAATTCCGGGCATCTCTTCCTGGGACGGATGAAATTCCCTGTCATGACGTCGGCCAGAACCTTGTAAACATCCTCATCGCTAAAGGGGGGGGAATAAGTGAGTATCTGGTAGAGAATCGCACCGAGGCTGTATATGTCGCTTCTCTCGTCAAGCTCGAGGATTTTTCCGTCCGCCTGTTCAGGAGGCATGTAATTCGGGGTCCCGCTTATTGTGCCGTCCGTCGTCAGGGAGCTGTCGGCGTGAAAATGCCTCTTCGCCTGGAGATCCCTGTATTTGTCATCCTCCTTGCTGTCCAGATATTTTGCGAGGCCCCAATCCATGACAAGGACTTCGCCGTAGTCGCCCAGGAGGATGTTGTGCGGCTTAAGGTCCCGGTGAATTATCCTCTTGTTGTGGGCGAAGGAGACTCCGTTGCAGATGTTTATGAATATTTCCAGAAGGTACATCCGGGTGTATTTCCCACAGTACGCCTTGTCGCCCTTCTTAAGATTTTCAATCACCGTATGAAAATCGTCCCCCTTGACTTTCTTCATGGTGAAATAAACGCCGACTTCATCCATCACCCCCATTTCATGGACGGGGATGACGTTGGGATGCTCGATGTTGGCGGTGGCCCTGCCCTCCCTGATAAAACGTTCAATGTCGGGAAGTTTGTTCTTGCTTTCACCCCTCAGCATTTTGACGGCCACATCCCTGTCGAGGTTCGGATCATGCGCGCTGATTACAAGCCCGACTCCGCCGAGCCCTATTGTGCGGACCTGGGTGAAATGGCTGGAAGGGACGGAATTCCTGATGTCAAAAGTTTTCTTGACTTCCTTGAAATCCGCAGCGGCGGCGGCCGCCTCCGGGGTGGCGGCGACATTCATGGTTTTCTCCGAAACCGGCTGTGATGAAACGGTTTTCCCGGGCGTGTCCATGTCTTCCATTATTTCCCCTTCTCGGAGGCGATCCTGGCTTTTTCGGATTTCACCTTCTCAGACACCTTCATGCCCCACTGCGCGCTCGCCTTCCTGAGCTCCATGACAACAGTCAGGCTTTTTCTGACAATTGACTGACCGGCCGGCGAAGAATAAAAATCTATCATCGCATCGAGTTCCCCTTCGGTGTATTTCTCCATGTAAACCGGGATGAAATAATCCATTATGCCGTCCGGATTCGCATACTTAAAATAAAGCTCCTTGTCTTCAAATGAAAGGGGGGCCTGCTTTATTCCTTCAAGGAGGGCCTCGATGTAAGCCTGGGCGGCTCCCGAGAGCTTCAGGACTTTGGCCGCCTTCTCCTTTTTAAGCTCATTTTCCTTTGCCTGAATTTGGATGTCGTCGCCGACCAGGACAAAAGCCAGGGAGGCAAAGAGGCAAAACACAACAAGCTTTGCAATCAGAGGTCTTTCATTCATTGCAGGCATCCCCTGTTTAAATTAGGCGACCGAAGGCCGCAACTTTTGAACAATCGAATATCGAACAGCCGAATATCGAATTACGAAGTCAAGATAATCTGAACGTATAGTGGAGTGGATTTTTG
>JBAZRS010000427.1:0-5248 GCA_041662825.1 Victivallales bacterium
TGGCAACTTTGTCCGAGATTCTTTTGATGCCTAAAACGGAAATTGTCAGGGATGCCGCCATACAGCGTTTCGAATACAACTTCGAACTTGCATGGAAGACCGTCAAAAAATTTGCCGAGAAGCAGGGAATTGAAAGCAACTCCCCAAGGGAAGCTTTTAAAGCAGCTTTCCGGCTCAAATTGATTCTGGAGGAAAACGTCTGGCTTGATATGCTCGATGACCGGAACAGGACAAGCCATACATATAACGAAAATACTGCTGATGAAATATTCGGCAACCTAAAGAAGTACGAACAGGCGATGTGCGCACTCCTTGAAAGAATAAAGGCCGCCAAGTGACATATTTTCTTGCAAGGCAAAAAAATTACTTCATTCAGGCACATATTATGCTTGTTAATGCATCACAGGCATTCAGATGCCGGCAGGTTGCCAGCGATCCGATATTAGTAGCACAGGCACGTGGCACGTCGGATGACTGTGCTCCCGTCTGTGATTGGTTTTATGGAACGCCGCCAACTTGGCGGCTCAGATCCGGGACAATGGAAGAAGGAAGATGCCGGCAGGTTGCTAGCGATCCGATAATAGTAGCACAGACATTCTCCTGTCCCGGCGTAGCCTCCTGGCGAAGTCGGATGCCTGTGATTGGTTTTTAAGCTGATTGATTAAGTTGGAGTTCACAGCTTTAGCGTGTCTTGAATGTGGCACAGGCGCGTGGCAAGTCGGATGACTGTGCTCTCGCCCGTGATTGATTTCGGATGATTTTTGAATTGCGGAATCCGCATAATAGATATATAATCTCGGACAAGGGAATTATAAATAGAATATAAAATTTGCGGGTTATACGCAAATTTTCCGAAGGAACAAGAGAATGAAAAAATTCTTCAACATGATAGAGGTGACACTGGCGATTGCTGTCGTCGGACTGGGAATGGCGGGGATAATGGCGCTGTTCCCGGTAGGATTCCAAGCAAGCCGTGACTCCATCGGCGATAATTACGCATCAAATGCTGCAGGGCAGTTTATGTCTCTTATTGCAAGAAGGTGCAACGATCCGACATTGGACGATCCTTTAGATCTAGCAGATGACACTTCCAAGGATTTCTGGGATGAAAACATATCCACTTCAGGAGTCATTGGAACTTCGATCCCATCACCCGGAGCAGATCCGTCTCTCAGTACTTTTCCAAAGAGCATTGATTCGAGCAATTCTTCGGGGACGGATCTTCCGGTCTTGGAAAACAATATCTATCCCAGTTCAACCGCAGGTGTGTTTAGGATTAAGACCGGAAGTTCCTCGGTGGCAGATTTTTATGCTACAATTAGAATTTGGAAATCTCAGCTTACGGGATTATGGATATTTGACCAGAATGCTGATATTCCTTATAATCTGGCCACAAGGCTTAATGTTGAAATAAGCTGGCCTGTGGACAAACCGTACGCTTCCCGTGACAAGAGATATTATTGCATAGAGCTTTTCAAGCAAAAACAATGAACTTGAAGTAATCACATCGGATTGAAAACAGGTAATCGAAAAATAGGTCTCACATGTTCAAAAACAATAAATTTACAAAAGCACATTTCACACTTATCGAACTTATGGCGGCAATGGGTGTCTTCGCCATAATCATGCTTGTTATGTTGACATTCTTCAGCTCTGCACAGAAGGCCTGGACTAACTGTATCAATCGCGGCCAGATTTATGAGAATGCGAGAATTGCCATGGATCTCATAGCCCGCGACCTGCAGTGCGCCTACTATGAAAAAGACAAAGTGCCTTTCTGGCACAAGGGATACACAAATTATCGTGCTGTTGCTTTGGCCTATGCTGCATATGATCAGGAGGCCCTATGTTTTGTTTCGGCCACAAACGTTGCTCCGGACGGCTGTAAATCGAAGATATGCGAAATAAAATATCAACTGTATAATTATGACCCCGCTATCCCCACCCCAAATAGCGGAGATCCTAAATTAGAAGGCTGGCTCCTGAGAAGTGTAACAGGGGACGCTCCTTTTACAGGTTCTACTCCAAACCCCAAATGGAATTATTATATCAATGCAACTCCATGGCCAGCGGGGGCAGGAAGAGTAGTTGATAGGACAGCTTTATATGCTAGCGTTGTATTTTCAGCAGACAGTTCCTCTTCCGAAGGTTATCAGAAAGTTATTCCGCATGTTACTAAGCTTGAGTATACATGCTATTACCGTGGAATTCCGCCAGCGTACAGGTTAGATCCTGACTGGATTACAGCTCATCCCGACAATATAATAATCCCGGACTACGTAGGAGATGGAAGTTCTGGCGCTGTATCACCTAATAATTATGAAATGACTTTCCCGTATTCTGTGAGAATTGAACTCAGCCTAATGGATCAGCAGTCTTGGTTAAAATGGAAGGCCATGGGGGGAACCAGATTTATTAAGTTTGATGCCAACACTACAATTGATTCAGGCGAAGAAGTCGATGATGTGCAAGCAACACAAATTGAGTTTCGGAAGCAAAATGAGCGGACTTTTGTGAAAACTGTCATCCTTGGCGAAAGGGGACAATATGATTACTAGGATGATTTTTCAGCCCGTAAGTATCACATGCATCTTGCTTTCGGACGTAAAATGCAATTCATTAATTTATAAATAAAATCTAAGAGAAGATTCCATGAGAAACTTAAAAATAAAATCTTGCATCAAGGATGAGAAAGGCATAGCGCTTCTTTTCACCCTAGGTATTCTTGCAGCGCTTCTTATAATCGCCTTGGGTTTTGCCACTACGTCAATAACCGAACGCAGGGCCGCTGGGAACAACAATGACCTCTCTGTTGCAAGAATGCTTGCGGAATCCGCAGTTAATAGAGCTGTTGGCGCAATGAGGTTTTATTCTGAATACGGCTCTGGCTCCGAATTTGACGATGTTAAAAGCCATGATGAAACCACAGCAAATAAGGAGACCTTTGATTTTCTGTGGAAACTGGACACCGTTGTAAATGGAACCCCTATTTACTCATGGCCTTACGCAAGCTACGCCCCTGGAGACAAGGGGGCAGTTCACTGGCAGTATATTGATAATGGACTTCCGCTTGCCGATCCGAATAGAAAGCTCATAGGCCGAATCGCCTATGTTGTTGTCGGCTCAGGAGGCAAGCTAGATCCCTCGGCAACTGTCAGCCATGATGTCGCTGCAGGCGCTGCAAGCTGGACCAATCCGGCGTCAAAACCGTCGACAGCCGTAGATGAGTTCGGCGTAGACAATGTTGACAGAAAAGGCGCAGAAGTATATGAGTTATCCATGAAGAATCTCAACTCAGCCATGGTGTGGTTCGATACCTATATTCCAAAAATGAATTCCTCCGTAATTGCCGGAGGTCAGCTCGCAAATGACACGAGGTGGAAGGATTGGACGACAATGCACACGGCACTCGCATTGGATAACACCAGCGATCCGACTGGCGCAGACAGGGAACAATTGCGCAAATGGTTTATTATCAACAATCCAAAAGATCCGGAAGCTTTCTGGGTTGATATAAACGCTGATGGGAAAGAAGAAACTTCCGAAATGTTCCACAGGTTCAATCTTGCAAGAACAGATTGGGATACGCTTGATACAGCTCCCAACGGAAACGCCGACGGCAACCCGACAAATGAAATTCTGCGTGATCCTACCGCATACACTGCAGCGGCTACACATAATGGAACCGGCATAAAATGGTTAAAAAATGATACAGCCCTGCCCGCCGGGAATTTTCCAGACGCAGCAACAAGGGCAAAGCAGATCGCCGCAAACCTGATAGACTACTGCGACACAAATGACGAGGTGACATCTGACCAACCTCCAGCTAACTGGGCAACAACAGCACCGACTTACACCGGATTGGAGAAAACCCCATATATCAATGAGATTATGGGAAATTACGAATCTACCATAGGTGTGACAACAGTATCAGGGGATTATCATATCACGTCAACGGTATCCAACTTCAATGTCGGAGTTGAAATAATTAATCTATACGGACAGGCTGGAACGGCTACAGCTTATATTTCCGGGGAATGGACGTATGAAAGGCTTAGACCAAATGGTACTACTGCAACAGGGCCGACCCCGCTTACCGTAGGACAATTTACCGATCTGGCAGTTCCCGTTACTTTTCTGGCAACAGATTCATATAAATTCGCGACAGTCCTTGCGGGAACATATACAAGCGGAGCTGCCGCAGACGGGGGAACGTTACCAAAGATTAATTGGGCTAGAGCTAAAATCACAAAAGCTTATTTGGTATTTAACAGCAAAAATGCGGATTACTCGACATTGGATGGCAACTGGCATCAGCTAAATGACGTAGTTGTTACCACTGGGGTAGGTACTTTCAGCGGTGATGCCTGGTATTCCTGGCAGGTTGACGATCCGAAGAGCAATCTTCATGCGACAGACTGGACTAACTTCACATCCATGGTGGCCGCAGACTATACTTCCGCAGGCGGAACACCAAACGCAATCAATTCCATAATTACCTGCACCACAACCGGAGATTCAGAAGCCGGTGCAACTCCAACGTCAATATCAACAAACTTCATAAGAAATGCCCCCATGCAATCTCCATGGGAACTCGGTTTCATCAATCGTGGAGCAAAATGGGAAACTTTAAATATTCATACCTACAATACGACCGCAGGAGTCTCGAATACCGGAGGAATAGGGACTTATGCAAATGGCGATGCGAATATTCTTGACCAGGTAAAGATGACTTCAGCAACTCAGGTCTACGGGAAAGTCAATGTCCAAGCGGCTTCAGTTGATGTACTTAAAGCTCTGCTTGGGTACGTGAGAGTCGGCGTGGCTCTTCCGAACAACGGCACAGACGGAACTCCCGGAAACGCTGACGACGGCAATCCCGGTCTAAGGGCTGGCGCCGGCTCCGGAACACTGCTTGATTACAACTCCGATGTCACCAATATTGCAACTGCAATTAACACCGGTACGGGTGTGAAACCGTATAAGACAAGAGCACAATTGGCGAGGCAGACCAACTTGTATGGCTTAACTGGTGCCTCCGCATCTGGAATAAATCAGAACACCAAGGCAGAAAAAGATGAAATTATCGGAAAAATCATCAACCTTACAAAAGCAGGAGCGTCTGATACCGTGACAGTTATTGCCATCGCTCAATCCATACGGGATGTGGGAGCAACCGCAGGGATAACAATCAATAAGGACTTGAATCAGAATGGAACCGTCGATACTACCGACATGAAAACAGATA
>JBAZRS010000428.1:0-5245 GCA_041662825.1 Victivallales bacterium
CTGCCTGAGAAGTTTGATTTTGTCACTGAAATCCCAGTCCGCATCACGGACATCAATTATGGACAGCATCTTGGCAATGATGCGCTGCTATCCTCCATCCACGAGGCCCGAGTGCGCTATCTCATGAGCCGCGGGCTGAGCGAGTTGGAGGTCGGAGGCTGCGGTCTTATCATGGTGGATGCAGTGATTGTGTACAAGGCGCAGGCCGTCTACGGAGATACACTGGCCATCGAGGTGGCGGCGCAGGACTTCTCACCATTTGGCTGTGATTTTGTCTACCGCGTGACCAACCGTAGCAGCGGCGTGGAAATCGCCCGCGCCAAAACCGGCATACTCTGCTACGATTACACACTCCGCAAAATCGTCAAATGCCCGGAGAAATTCCTCACAGCCCTAAGACAGCCGTAATACGGGAATTACCCGCCATCTCATGCGCTGAAGCAAATTCAGAATGTTTCCGATAAAACGGGCCGGCTCCTCCAGGAACACCGACCCTTTTAAATCAGTCAGGATGATACGGTTATTTGCCGTGGTTGATAAAGACCATGAAAGGAAGCCAGCCGTTTTTATTTAGGTTGACGAGTCCTAACTGGAAATCGGCGTTCTCGGCGACATTGACGATTCCTATTTGAACGCCTTCCTTATCGCATTTGTTGACTATGCCCAGCTGGACTCCGGATATTTTCTTCTCAACCACATTTACAACGGACATTTGCAGGCCGGTGAAATCCTGTGAGACATTGGCGCCCAGCATCGCCCACTGGAATCCCTCAACCGTATCAGTTGCGCAGCAGATGAAAGACCATTCAAACCCGACGACTTTACCTTGCCCGGCAGAGATAGGCAGCCCCCATTTCAATCCGGAGACATTGGCGGTTTTAATCGACTCCGGAGAGTCGAACCAGAATCCGGCAAGAAAAGCATCCCATCTTTCTGTCGCAGCCTGGGCGACTGGCGCAGGTTTTCCGGTTGCGGCAGTTGTTCCTTGCTGGGCCATGGCGGCGGAACAGCAAATAGCGGACAACACGATTGCGAGAATGAAAGTTTTCATTGTTCCCCTCCTGTTAATAATTGATTACGGCAAATACCTTACATCAAATTAAGTTAAAGCTAGATTTCCTATCCGATAATAACATGGGTAATAACCCTACCTTTGCATGGGTAATAACCCTACCTTTGCATGGGTAATAACCCTACCTTTTATTATTTGGAGATTTGGATGATTGAGTGTCTAGGATTGGGATCAATGAAATATCAAAAAGTCACGGACACATTGAAAAGTCATTTTTCATATATTCCTAATGTGAAAAGCATAAAAAGGAATATATTGAACCATGAAAAATATTACCAACCGTTGAAGAAGAAATAATACTGGAACAACATTTTATGCCCAATCAAGAACTTGACAATTTCCTGAAATATCTCCAGAACGAGCGCCAGTCTTCCGTTCATACCACTGAAAGCTACAGGATGGACATCGAACAGTTTGCGAAGATGGTCCTGAAAAAGAACATTTCCGAGAATCCGGATTCAGTGAACTGGGCATCGGTCAGCGTCTTTTCCGCAAGGATGTTCGTCCTTGAACTCCAGAAGGAGGAACTTACAAAAACATCCATAATAAGGAAAATCTCCTCGATGCGCTCTTTTTTCAGGTTTCTTGTGAGGGAGGGCAACCTTGAACAGAACCCATTTGCGGGACTGACTTCCCCAAAACGGGAAAAAAGGCTTCCAAAGTACATGTCTGTCGACGAGACGGGTAAACTTCTTGACGCTCCGGCAATTTACTGGAAAGAGGCAAAGGACAACAAGACTACAAAAGGTGCCGATTCTGCGAACTTCGCAGCCGCTAGGGATTCGGCGATACTTGAAGTCATATACAGCGGCGGCCTTCGCATAAGTGA
The DNA here is from genome assembly GCA_041662825.1 of Victivallales bacterium. Classification (GTDB taxonomy): domain Bacteria; phylum Verrucomicrobiota; class Lentisphaeria; order Victivallales; family GWF2-50-93; genus GWF2-50-93. Next base: position 1,902 of record JBAZRS010000428.1, read on the forward strand.
GGCTCTTGGGCTGAACATGGGCGATGTCGACTTTATCAATGACATCATAAAAGTCAAAGGAAAAGGTAAAAAGGAACGCATAGCCGCCCTGGGGAAACCTGCTGTGGCCGCCCTCACAAAATATCTCAAGATCCGCGACATTCGCAATTCCAGCGTCAATCCCGCCTCCCCTGTTTTTGTTAACAAGGACGGCAGCAGGATCACATCCCGATCGTTCCAGAGGAATTTCAAGGACTATCTCGCGACAGCCGGACTTCCGCAGGACATGACTCCCCACAAGCTGCGGCATTCGTTCGCAACCCACATGCTTGATGCCGGCGCCGACATGCGCAGCGTCCAGGAACTTCTCGGCCATGCAAACCTCAGCACGACCCAGATCTACACGCATGTCTCCGCAGAAAGGCTGAAAACTGTCTATCTGAAAGCTCATCCGAGGGCGAAGTGACATGACCGACAAACGACAGCATCGCGGCGCGCATCCCGAGGATGAAAAACTGTTCGCCCCGGAACAGATCAAAAGGATTCGCCAGGCTGTGAGTGAAATGTCATGGCTTCTCAGCAGGAACTATTCCATCAAGTCCTCCCTGAAAATAGTTGGCGACCATCACAGGCTGAATGAAAGACAAAGAGCCGCCCTGCAGATGGCAGCCTGTTCCGACGAACAGCGTGATTCCCGTAAAAACAAATGCGCGGATATAAACAAAGTTTCCGGTTCCGACTTAATCATTGACGGCTTCAACCTTTTGATCAACCTGGAAGCGGCCTTGTCCGGAGGCTTGATATTGATATGCCGGGACGGATGCCTGCGAGATCTTTCAAGCGTCCACGGCACATACAGGTCTGTTGATGAAACAGAAGACGCCATCAATATGATCGGCAGATTCCTTGCGGTCAAAAAAACGGGCTCTGTCAGATGGCTTCTGGACAGGCCGATATCAAACAGCGGCAGGCTCGCACATAAAATCATGGATATAGCCATGCAAAACAACTGGCCCTGGACCGCAGAACTTGTGAACTGTCCCGACTATGTATTGCGCTCCTCCGGTGAAACTGTCGTAACGTCAGATTCCGCAGTCCTAGACAAGGCGGCAAAATGGGTCAATCTAGGGATGCATCTTGTTAAAACCTATATCCCAGATGCATGGCTCATTGATTTATAGTTTTTCATAAAGACAATGGAATTGCCATTATGAAAAACTATACCAGATCAAAATTCCCCTGCCAGTTTATCTGGCAGGAAAAGAAGATTGTGGAGCTAAAGGCCATTCAGTTAGCCTTTCAATCTTTGCATCCTGCGGGAGCAAGCCCGCAGGAGGGCATCTGAGTAACTCGGGCTTTCCAGCCCGAGACTTTGAAGGGACTTCCACAATGCTTCTAAAAATACGGAAAAGCACATGTTAAAAATAATGTCAAGACGGCTGTCTCTCAAGAGAATTCACGGGTGCACCTGTCTTTTCCCGAAACCGGAAATAGACGCACACGAAGCCGTAATCCTCATCCACGGGATGGGGCGGACATCTCTGAGCATGCTATCCCCTGCCCTATTCCTCCGCAAAAGGGGCTTCACGGTTATCCTCTACGGCTATCCGTCGACAAGGCATACAATAGGAAAACATGCGGAAGGACTTCTCACTTTCCTCAGGAAAATTGTCGAGGATGATTTCGGAAAGGTCCATTTTGTCACCCACAGTCTAGGCGGAATAGTTGCGAGGCTCGCACTTGCGAACATCGCAAATCCGAAAATAGGGAGGATGGTCATGACAGCTCCTCCGAACCAGGGCTCAGTCAAGGCGAATGAAGTTTCCAGAATCCCGTTCGCATCAACGCTGCTAAGGCCTTTGGACGAACTTAAAAACGAAAAGGACTCATTCATAAAAACTGTTCCCGTCCCGGAGATTGAAATCGGAGTTATCGCAGGTCTCAGGGATGGAAAAGTGCAAGTTGCCGAGTCGCATCTTGAAGGAGAGAAGGCGCATCTGACCGTAAATTCCCGCCACAGCTTCATAATGAACCGGCAAGATGTGAAAGAAGCGATATACGAGTTTTTAAGAGGCGGTAAATTCAATAATTGAATTTCCGTGGTATATCATCCCAGCATTGGGATCCTGTCATTTCCGCAAACAGCAGATTCGAAACCCAGGACTTCCCTGGCGTGTCCGGAGTCAACCCATTGAAATTTGCTTTTTGAGATAGCATAAAAAACATCATATTTCAGGCTATTCGGAGCCTCAACGCAAAGTTCTATTATCTTTGAAACATCTTTGTGGCTGCACCACATGCCCAAATCCCGGAACGGAAAATCAAATCCGTTCACAGCTCCGAAGCGGATGCATATGCACGATAAGCCGTGTACATCCGAATACATTCTGGCAAGGTCTTCCCCGAAAAGCTTGGCTACGCCATAAGGCTCTGTAGCTCTCGGAGGATCAAGATGCGTAACTCTCTTAAAGTTCTTCATTATGTTCATAGAATTCTTGCTGCGTATAAAACCGTGCCACTTTATTCTTTCAAAATATCCTTGCGACACCCTTATCGAACTTGCGTATATGATGCGCTTCACTCCGGCCTCCCTGCATGCCTCGAAAACATTGTATAATCCGTCAATATTGCTTGAGAGCACAGATTTCCATGGTGTTATTGGACTCGCCAGAGCCGCGAGCTGAACCACAGTGTCCATTCCTGTTACGGCTTGAAGCACCTTCTGGTAATCAGTCAGATCGGCGAGTGTGACTCTTTCAGGAGGGATATGAACTTTTTCCAGACAAAGTTCAGATTGTTTCGAAGATTCCAGCGTGCGGTCCATGCCGTACAGTTCATATTTTCCAGGATATCTTGCGAGGTGATTCCAAGTCACTCTTCCAATGAGTCCGGCAACACCAGTTATTAGTATTTTCCGCTTAGGCATATTAATAATTTAATTTCCGTGGTATATCATCCCAGCATTGGGATCCTGTCATTCTCACAATCGACTGACTCGAAACCTAGCACTTCCCTGATATGTTCGCAGTCAACCCACTGTGATTTACTTTTGGAGACAGCGTAAAAAATGTCAAACTTCAGGCTATCAGGGGCTTCAACGCAAAGTTCGACAATCCTTGAGGCGTCCCTCTGACTGCACCATGTTCCGGACTCGCTGATTGGCAAATCAGAAGCGCCGACACCTCCGAAGCGGATACATATACACGAGATACCATGGACATCCGAATACATTCTGGCAAGATCCTCTCCGAAAAGCTTTGCCACACCGTACGCTTCAGCCGGCCTTGGAGGATCCAGATGCGTGACCATCTTGAAATTCTTAAGTATTTCCCTGGATTTCCTGCTGCGGATTAATCGGTGCACCT
>JBAZRS010000429.1:0-5239 GCA_041662825.1 Victivallales bacterium
TGTCCGGGCCCGAAAGGGCGGGAACCGAGCATGTCACAGTGAGTTTTCCGTCTTTTGAATCTTCCAGGGTAACCGTGTCGCACGGGTTTTTCAGGGGAAGAAATATTGTCTTTATCTCATGGTATCCGTCAGCACGTTTGCGGATTACGCGAAGAGAAATATTTATTTTTGGCGGAGTTATTATTTTCATAGTATAAATTTTTCGCAGAAAAATTTATTTCTCAAAGACCTTATAGTGCTTATTGTAGGCGTTAAGCGTGTCCGTTATGAGGACGGCGAGCTTCAGCGCTTCGAGGCCGTGCCTGCCTGTGACCTTCGGACTCGGGGCCTTTCCGCTTTTAATGGCGGTCAGGGAGCATTTTACAAAGTCTTCGAGCTCCTTCTCAAGGGCGTTGTGATCATCGACCGGGACGGCGATCTTCTTTATTCCGAGGAGGCCCCTGGTGTACATGACCCCGGAGCGCTCTGCATAGTCCAGGGAGATGTAGGAGTCCGTGGTGAATACGCGGAACTTGCGCATGGGCTCGGGGCTTACGCGGCTTGCGGTGACATTCGCCACGCATCCGTTCTTGAATTTGATCCTGGCGTTCGCGATATCCTCGCTTTTGCTGAGGACGGGAATCCCCACGGCGTCCACGCGTTCGACTTCGCTGTCAACCATGTGGAGGATTATGTCGAGGTCGTGTATCATCAGGTCGAGGACGACGCCTACTTCAGTCCCGCGCCTGTGCATGCCGGGTCTGGCGGGAGGGTAGGGGGCCAGCCTGTGCGCCTCTATGAAACGGGTTTTTCCGGCCTGCTTTTCGAGGAAACCCATGACGGGGTTGAAGCGCTCGACATGTCCGACGCTCAGGACGACATTGTTTTTCTCTGCGAGATGGACGAGTTCTTCGGCATGTTCGACTTTGGATGTGATCGGTTTTTCAATGAGGATATGCTTTTTGTCCCGGAGAAGATCAAGGGCGATCTCGTAGTGTATGTCGGCGGGGACGGATATGCTGAGGCCGTCGCAGGCTGCTGCGAGCTCCTTTATGGTCGGATATGCCTTTACGCCGTATTCTGCGGAAACGGCTTTTGCTGCATCCTTGTTCGCGTCGTAGATGCCGACCAGTTCCGCCTGTTTGTTCTGCTTGTAGAGACGCGTATGGTGTTTGCCAAGGACACCGACCCCGATCACGCCGACTTTGAGTTTTTCAGACATAAGATATTTCCGATTTCCGATTATCGATTGCCGAATTTTAGAACAATGAGCATTTAATCTATCACCGGGACACGGAGACACAAGAGATATTTCCGATTTAAGGTTTTTGATTGTTATTCGTCAGTAAACAGGTCCCTCATGAGGAGCCTCAAAATGAGGCATTACTGAGTAACGTGTGAATGTCGATAAGTTAAGGGCCAGTTAAAAGTAGCGCGGGTCTATCTGACCCGCGTCTCTCGGGTCAGATAGACCCGAGTTACTCATTTGGGGCTTGGAATTTGCAACTGCCTTCATCTGGATATTGGAAATTCATTTCATGTGAAGACCGGCATTGTCCCGTCTTTCCTGAATTCACGCGGGGATTTTCCGACGAGGCGGCTGAAGGTGCGTGTGAAATGGGCGGGACTGTGGTAGCCGAGACTGTCGGAAACCTCCTTAATGCTGATCTTTCCGTCCTGGAGGAGCCTGCATGCGTCAATGAGTTTTCTTTTTGTGATGAACTGCAGCGGAGTCTGTCCTGTGTTCTGGCGGAAGACGCGGGTGAGGTGTTCCCGCGACACGCCTGCGAACTTCGCAAGTTCCGAGACGTTGATGTCGCTCTTGGAATGCTGGCTGAGGATTTTCCCCGCCTTGTGGATAAGCAGGTTTTCCGGGGCACCGGATCTCTTTTCCTCCCTGCTCTCCACCAGCGCGAAAATGAGGTCGGAAACCAGTTTTGCGCCTGCGGAGGCGGTTATGACGGGCTCGGGTCTGGAATAGTCGAGATATGAATTTATTTTCATTATTACGGGATGGTCTGTCGGGATTGAGAAGACGCCGCCGTATCTGCGGACTGTCCGCCTGACCATTTCATGCGACATGGCGCCAGTGAAAGCGAGGAAGATGAAGCGCCATTCTTTTTTGGATTCCTCGGGAAAGTAATATGCCGTGCCGGCATCGTCCGATTCGCAGAGGAATCCGCTGCCTTCTGAAACGTTGTGCGCCCCTTCGGCGTCGCGGAACACCCCGTAGCCGGAAAGGGAGAACTGGAATATGCAGTGGGCGTGCCCGCGCCTTTCAGAACCGTCGAAATGGTAGGATGGGCTTTTCCTGGATTCTATTCCCGCGGCAAGCGGACGCGGGAATGACTCAATTCCCTCCGTGTTCTGGAAATGGACGTAAAAATTTTTCATTGATATCACAAATTGATAAATTATATCAAATAATAGCAATTGAAGAGATATTGTCAAGCGTTAGTTTTAATGCGGTCAATAAAATATGATGTCTCAAAATGAGAATAAAGGAAAAAACATGGCAAAAATAACATTCATGGGTGCAGGCAGCACGGTTTTCGCGAAAAACGTCCTCGGTGATTCTATGATGACGGACAGTCTCAGGGATTCGCAGATCGCCCTCTACGACATTGACGGTGCGAGGCTCAAGGATTCGAAGCTCATGCTGGAAACAATAAACCGGAACGTGAACAACGGCAGGGCGAAGATCACGGCGCATCTCGGGCCGTCCAAACGTAAAGAGGCCCTTGCTGGTGCAGACTTCGTGGTTGACGCCATCCAGGTTGGCGGATATAAGCCGAGCACTGTGATTGATTTTGAAATCCCAAAGAAATACGGACTGAGGCAGACTATAGCGGACACTCTCGGGATTGGCGGCATTTTCAGGGCGCTCAGGACGATTCCTGTCCTCAAGTCCTTCAGCAACGACATGGAGGAGGTATGCCCGGACGCCTGGTTCCTCAATTACACGAACCCGATGTCCATGCTTACAGGTTACATGCAGAGATATACGGGAGTGAAGACTGTCGGGTTGTGCCACTCTGTCCAGGGTTGCGCTCCCGGACTCCTGAGAAATCTCGGACTTGAATTCAAAGAGGGGAAGACGAAATGGACGGTGGCCGGAATAAACCACATGTCCTGGCTCCTTGAAATCAAAGATGAGAACGGCAAGGACCTTTACCCTGAAATCAAAAAAAGGGCCGAAGCCAAGAACAGGGCGGCCATGAAAAAAGGTGCGAAAAAGCACGGGGACATGGTCAGGTTTGAAATCATGAAGCATTTCGGCTATTACAATACCGAATCCTCAGAGCATACCGCCGAATATCATCCCTACTTCATCAAAAGCCAGTATCCCGAACTCATAGGGGATTTGAACATACCGCTCGACGAATATCCGAGACGCTGCATCGGCCAGATTGCCGCCTGGGAGAAACAGCGCAATGAGCTTATAGGCGACAAGACCCTTTCCCATGCCAGGAGCCATGAATACGCCTCCTATATCATGGACGCGGTCGTTACGGATGTCCCTGTGGAAATCGGCGGAAATGTCCTCAACAACGGACTGATTTCAAATCTTCCAGCCAATGCGTGTGTCGAAGTTCCCTGCATGGTGAACAGGAATGGGGTCCAGGGCTGTCTTGTTGGCGAACTGCCTGAGCAGCTTGCGGCGCTCAACAGGACGCACATCAATGTCCACCTGCTGGCAATTGAAGCCGCAGTGACATTGAGGAAGGACAAGATATATCAGGCGGCCATGATGGATCCGCATACGCGCGCCGAGTTGACGCTCGATCAGATCCGCAGCCTCTGCGACGACCTCATTAAGGCGCACGGGAATATGATGCCGAAGTTCCGGTAACAATGGCAATTACAAAAGTCTGAAAAACCTTGGATGCGGGGAAGTGAAAACCTTTTAAGGAAAGGTTCTTCCCTTCCCCGCACCCCAACCCTTTCCAAACCTGTTTATGATTTCATCTGATTGCGGGATAATCTGATGAAAGACAAAAGATTTTCCTCTCACCCCAAATCTTATAATTTTGTAATCGACTCAAGATCTTTCCCTTCCATTTTACTTCATTGGCAAAAAAAACTCGGATGAGAATCCGAGTTTTTTTATTATGAATCATGTCTGGGAACAGAGGACTGCTTGCTCCCGTTCATTTCCTCGATTATTTCATTATCAGGAGGCTCAGGGCCATGACGAGCATGCCCGCCACCAGGCCCAGGATGCTGTCGTGTCCCTTGCCGTATGCCCTGCTTGTCGGCAGCAGTTCATCCAGGCTGATATACACCATTATGCCTGCCACTCCGCCGAAGAGGATGCCCATGACATGCGAGGGGATTGCGCCGGTGCCGAAAACAAGTATGAGTGCAAAATAGGCTATGGCGGCACCCAGGGGTTCAGACATCCCGCTGAGGAGCGAATAGGCGAAGGCTTTTTTGCGGTTGCCGGTGGCATAGAATATAGGCACTGAGACGCTGATTCCCTCTGGAATGTTGTGAAGTGCAATGGCAATGGCAATGGTTACTCCGAGGGTCGGATTCTGCAGCGCCGCCAGGAAAGTCGCCAGCCCTTCCGGGAAGTTGTGAATCGCTATGGCCAGCGCCGTGAAAAGCCCCATGCGCATCAGCTTGCCCTTGCGGATATGGTGGTCGTGCATTCCCGGGTCATGCATTTTTCCGCTTATGCGGGAACTGTCGCTGAAATCCGGAACGGGGGCGGAGAGGTTGTGCAGGGGGGCTATTTCCTCCTCGGAATGGATTTCGTGGGGGTTCTCGGCGGCGGGAACCAGGTTGTCGATAAGGGCGATCAGGGCTATGCCTCCGAAAAATGATGCGACATTAACCCATGGTCCCCAGTGTGTTCCGAAACCGATTGAGAGTGAGTCCGCCCCCTTGAAGAATATCTCCACGAAAGAGACATATAGCATTACACCCGCGGAAAAACCCGTGGCAATAGAAAGGAAGCGGTAATCGCTTCTCTTTGCGAAGAATGCGACGGCGCTGCCGACGCCGGTCGCCATTCCGGCGAAAATGGTCAGGCCGAAAGCGAGCCAGACATTTTCCATCCTGCCATCCTCCTTCATGCTCCGAGTACTGAGGAATTACGAAAAGTGCTTAATCCAAAAATCCTGTTAGTTTAACGTATGGGAATTTCAAAGTGGTCGATATTCTAAATTCAGTTTTTTGCGAATTGCGAAATTCGCACTTGGAGTGCGGCAATTTATTGCCGCCTTTAACTGCGGAATTTATTCCGCCCCAGAAG
>JBAZRS010000430.1:0-5235 GCA_041662825.1 Victivallales bacterium
AAATGATGTCAGCGCAAAGACCGATGACTTTAAACTCGCCCTGGTTGCCATGGATGTCAAGAACCCCCAGATACTTGTCGAAGCGAAGATTGTGGAGGTTTCCGTTGATGAAAGCATGCAGCGGGATGTCAGGGTGGAATATACGAAAGTCCAGACGGACAAGGGCCTTACCAACACATACGGATACAATCTCACCTCCCCTTCACAGGCTCCGCTCGGGGATCAGGGCGGGGGTTTCAACTTTTTCCCATATTCCGCAGGCTCCAAGAACAAGGACCTGAAAGACCTCAATCTCTTCCTCCAGTGGCTTAAGACGGCAAGGGATGCAAAGGTCCTGTCATCACCCAATCTTATCGTTGATCTCGGGACAACCGCAAGCATGGTGGCGGCAGAGGACATACCCATTCTTCAGACACAGGTGACTGGCACGACTGTAACGACATCTACGCTCTTCAAAAGAATAGGGGTGAAGCTCAATGTCACTCCGGTCATTATCAATGATGATTCCGTGAAACTGATTATAAATCCTGAAGTCAGCACGATAACACGTTTCGAAGTGACTATACAGAACAACATACCTGTCAGCAACCCGGTCATCGCCGTAAGGAATATCAACACGGAACTTATAGCCGGGGACAATGAGATAATCCTTCTTGGCGGACTTTATTCGAATGAAGTGCTGAAAACCACCAGGAAAACCCCTGTCCTGGGCGATCTGCCCGGCATTTTCGGCGATTTGTTCACGGCGCTCGCCCTTACCGATGTGAAAAAGCAGCTTGTGTTTTTCATGAAAATAGGCATCCTCAAGAAGACCGGCACCAAGAACGGATTTGTCGCCTATGAAGTCAACAAGTCGGCCTCCGACCTGAAAGACATAGGGGATTCCCTGCATCAGGACAAAGATCTTTTCCCGGTAACGAATCTGCGGTACACCAACCCTGAAAAGAACGACAAAGACAACGAAACCAAATAAGCACGCCATTTTGCAAAATGAAAAAACTAGCCTTCGCAGCTGTAGCCCTTGTGATAATAACAGCAGTATTGTCATATTTAATCATACCGATGCTGATTTCCAAAAAGGAAAAGGCGGAGAATTTGAAAAGCCGGGTCCTTGACAGGTTCTACACTGTAAAAAAAGGCGACATGACAATAAGCGTCCTGCTGACCGGCAATGTAAACGCCCAGGTGAAATACAAGCTTGCCCTGGAAGCCGCATTCAACACGAAACTCCTCTGGGTCATTCCCGAAAACACAAAGGTGAAAAAAGGGGAGATCCTTGCCAAATTCGAGACCGAGGATCTCCAGATAAAGATAGACGAGTTTAAGCTTAACCTCCAGAACACCCAGAAGGAACTTGAAATAGCCATAGAGGAGAAACGCATCCTCGAAAGCACAAACGACGCCGAAATTAAAACCGCAAACGATGCGGTGGAAGACACTCAAGAGGCTTTCAGCAAGTACAGGAAACTTGAAGGACCGAGGGATGACGACGCACAGGATGTCAAGGTCAATGACGCTAAAAAACTCCTGGACGACGCAAAGACAGCGTATGTTGACGCAAACGAGGATTATTCAAATACCGTATACATGAAGCAGGAAGATGCGGATACTGCAAAACTGAAGCTGGACGGACTCAAGAAAAAGTCCGAAAGGGAGTCGATAAACCATGCCAATTCGATTCTGGAACGCAAGATATTCAAAAGGTTTTCCTATCCCAACAAGATTTCACAGCTGAAAAATGCGATGGAGCAGGCGAAACTCAACCTCAATAAGACAAAAATCAAAACCGCCTCCCAGCTTATCCAGAAGGAAAACGCCATAAGCAAAATCGACGAAAACAGGAAAAAGCTGGAAAGAGACCTGAAAAAGCACCAGGAATACATGAAAATAATGGAACTCGTCGCCCCGGTTGACGGCATTGTCACATACGGGGATCCGGACAACAAGAGATGGGGGGGGACGCTTGAACTGAAAATCGGCATGGATGTGGGGCGCAAACAGGTCCTCCTGACAATCCCCGACATGAGCAAGCTCATTGTGGAATTCGACCTGCCGGAACAGTACAGGTCGAAGATTTCAATGGATGATCCGGTCATAATCACCCCGGATTCGCTTACAAACCTGAAGGTCAGGGGGAAGATCAGCAAGATTGCCCTGCTTCCCGTAAACCTTATTTTCTGGGACAGGACATCTCCGAAGATTTACAATTCTGAAATAGAGCTTGACGAACAGGATCCCGCGCTCGTAAGCGGAATGAGCGTCCAAATCGAGATAATAACGGAAACCCTCAAAGATGTGATGGCCATCCCGATTGAATCTGTTTTCGAGGAGGACGGGAAATATTTCGTATATCTCAAAAACGGGGACAAGCCCAAAACCACTTTTGTCACCCTGGGCATTTCAAACGACAATTACGTCCACATAAAAAGCGGGCTCAGCGAAGGCGACACCGTTTATCTTTACAGGCCGTTCCAGAACAAGTCAAACTAGGCGGCTGCAGGCCGCGACACTGAATATTCAAAGAAAATTTTTCCGTCCCGGAAAAATTAATAAGGAAAACCATGAGCGGCGAATCCGGTTCACTCAACAGGCAGTCCGACACCATAGTAAGGCTTGAAAATGTCATAAAGACATACCGCATGGGCCTAACCGACGTGCCAGTCCTGAAAGGGATAAACATGACTGTGATGAGAGGCGAGTTTGCCGGGATCATGGGGACTTCGGGTTCCGGAAAATCTACGCTCCTGAACCTCCTGGGGCTCCTTGATGTTCCGTCTGAGGGAAAATATTTCCTGATCGACAAGGAAGTCAGCCGGCTTTCCGACAACAAGCTTGCCGAGCTCAGGAACTCATGCATAGGTTTCATTTTCCAGAGTTTCAACCTGTTCCCGCACCTTAACGTGCAGCAGAATATCGAAGTGCCCCTGGTTTACGCCGGAGTCCCCAAGCATCAGCGCTATAAAATCACCAAGGAGCTTGCCGACATGGTGAAACTGTCACACAGGATGACACACCGGCCCACCGAACTGTCCGGGGGTGAATGCCAGAGGGTCGCAATAGCCCGGGCGCTGAGCAACAATCCCTCGTTCCTCCTGGCTGACGAACCCACCGGCAACTTGGACGAAAAGAGAAGCGATGAGATAATGGAGCTGTTCAGGAACCTCCACAAGGATAAGAACACAACCATCCTGATGGTGACGCACAACCCCGAGCTCAAACCCCATTTCGACAGGATCATATACCTCAAGGACGGCAGGGTCATAGGCGAGGAAGAGGCCCGGGAGAAGTAAATTTAAAATTGAACGTCCAACATCCAACTTTCAACATTGAACATTGAATTTAGAGCAGGTATTCATTCGAAGTTGGAAGTTCGATGTTGAGTGTTCGACGTTAAATATTAACAAGAGTAACAAGACATGCTGGTCAACGATCTATTCAGGCTTTCCTTTCACAATCTCCTCCTGCACAAGATCCGCTCGTTCCTGACCTCGCTCGGGATAATCTTCGGCGTCGGAAGCGTCATATCGATGCTGGCGATATCGGAAGGGGCGAAAAGGCAGTCCCTGTCCCAGATCGAGGCCATGGGCATCGACAAGATAATCCTCTTCAGCAAGAAGCCTCCCATCACAGGCAAGAGCAGCAGTTCCTCCACACAGGGCGGCATGACTGAAAATTTCGGGCTTACCCAGACTGATTTTGCAAACCTGAAACAGTTTGACAATATCGAGAGGGTCACGACCCTCCGCAACTCGAGGAAAAAAATCCTGAAGGGCACCACCCGCCTCGACATGCTTCTCGTTTCGGCGGACACTTCCTTCCTTGAGGATTCAAAGTCGAAACTGATCGAAGGCCGCTGGCTTAACGACATTGACGCCGCCAATGCCTCAAACGTCTGCGTCATAGGCAAGAACATCAGGCGCAATTTCTTCTCCATTGAAAAGACCGGTATTCTTGGCAGCATGATAAGGGTCGAGAACGCCGTATTCAAGATTGTCGGCATCATTGAAAACAACATCGGCACCCAGCTGCCGGAGGTGAACAGCCCGAACGACATGATAATCATTCCGGTCCAGACCTCAAACAGCATATTCGGCTATAACGCCTACCAGGGACAGAGCAGACAGCAGATGACAATCACATATATCGAATATGACGTATTCATTGTGAAAGTTGCGGACATCGCGTACATCGACGACACTGCAAAGCGAATAAAAGGATATATGGACAAGACCCACCAGAAGGAAAAGGACTGGGGGATAATCGTCCCCTTTGAACTTCTTAAACAGAGGGAGCAGACACAGAACATTTTCACGGTCATAATGGGATCCATCGCCGGCATCTCGCTTCTTGTGGGCGGCATCGGGATCATGAACATCATGCTGGCGAATGTCTATGAGCGCAGGAAGGAGATCGGGACGAGAAGGGCCCTGGGCGCAAAAAAAAGCGACATCCTCTCCCAGTTCCTGATTGAAACGGTTTTCCTTACGATTCTCGGGGGAACTATCGGAATGACGCTGGGGGTGGCGATTTCCGAGATTGTGACACGCTATGCCGAGTGGCCCACGGTTTACTCTTTCTGGAGTTTCGCTCTTTCAATCATAATTTCCGGTCTTGTCGGGATAATCTTCGGAACCTATCCCGCCTGGAAAGCCGCCCAGCAGAATCCGATCGAAGTACTGCGGGCGGAATAGAAGACATTTGATTAACCACCAAGGCACAGAGACACAAAGTGGCAGAGGGCGGAAGCCGGTAATCAGTAATCGGTAACCAGATAGACAATTTGGGAAATTAAGTTGGAGTACAAGCTTTAGCTTGGGATTTAGGAACGCGTGGGTGGTGACTAAGAAAAGCAGGGTACCACTAATCGGCACTAATTTTTCACTAATAAGAATTGCACTCAAGCCCCCCTGCGGGCTTGTCCCGCAGGAGGCATAGATTGCAAGGCTAATGGACTAGCCTTTAGCTCCGCAATCTTCTTTTCCCGCCAGATAAACTGGCAGGAGAAGTTAACCCTGATATATTTTTTCAGAAAACAATTGCATTGTTTTTCTGAAAAAATAAAAATTATAAGTTAAAAAACGGAGAAGACACATGGGAGTTTTCAGGGCGATATTGTGCGTAATCCTGCCGCCGATTGCAGTGATAGACAAAGGCTGCGGGAGCATCCTGATTGTACTGGTCCTCACCCTGCTGGGCTGGGTTCCGGGCATCATAGGCGCGCTTATAATCTGCATG